>DAIDJI010000275.1 GCA_027451455.1 Planctomycetales bacterium
CACGTGCTGAAGCCCATGTGCGCCTCGCGCGGCGTCCCGCTGATCCTCAACGACCGTCCCGACCTCGCCGCGCGGTTCGGCTGCGACGGCGTCCACGTCGGGCAGGATGACGCGCCGTACGCCGAGGCGCGCCGGGGCTCGTATTCGACGAGTTGTCGGAAGTAGTCGCGAAATCCCTCTGGCCCCGACCGATCGAACCCCGCCCAGAACGCCGGCTCGCTGACCATCACGCAGCCGGCCAGCGCCATGCGCTTGTAGTCGTCGGTCGTCCGGGAGACCATGTGGATGTGCGGGTCGATGTAGTGGGCCATCTCTACGAACTCCAGCAATTCAAGCAGCCTGGGCCATAAGCCTGCACGATCTTCGCCGCGGATTTCGCCTCGATCATCCAGATACTGCCGATCTCCCTGATTCTACAGTTCTGCGACCATCTTAACACAGGCGTCGGTCCATTCGACGGACCGGATCGAGTGTGAGAGATGAAGCGAGATCCAGGTGATCGGCGTTTGACCGTCGGCGGCCCTTAAAACGACGATGCCCCGGCGACGAGGGCCGAGGCATCATGAAACTCCGGGACGGCACAAGCAGGGTCAGGATATCACTTCTGTTTCGTCTTTCCCGCGCGGAGGCACCGCTTCAACGGCCTGATCTCCAGGACCTTCTTGAGCCTGGCCTCGTCGTTCCGCGTTTCCTGGAGGACCGATTCCAGCCGGGCGTTGGTGAGGGCGATGGGTTTCGCCTTGGCCTGCTCCGGAACGGCCTCGCTCATCGTTTCGCACTCTCTGGGCCGACATCGAACCGCATCATCCCACTTGATCACGTCGTCCAGAACCCGCAGGTTGAGTTCGTTGCCCCCCTTCTGAGGGTTGTAACCGTGGTCGGCTATCGCGTGCTCGATGATCCGCCGGATGATCCGATTCGTAATGATGATCTGGTTTCCCGCCGAGGACCTCCTCCCGTCCCCGTCGCCGATCCAGGTCTCGTGATAGCGGAGGTTGCCCTGGATGTAGGGACCAACGTTGTTCACGGGCCAGATCCCGATCGAGATGTAACCGTCATTGCCCGTGGCTCGCCAGCGGTACTCGACGGCCTCGATGACGACTTTTCGGCTCCCCTTCTGGCTTCGCATCCGCGTCCTGCCTTGATCGACAGCTCCCTGGGTCGCAGGCTCGGAGGATGGATTCGCTGGCCAGGAAGACGCTACGCGTTACGCCGGTTCTGCCCAGTTCTCGACGCTTAGGCCCGGCACGGCTGACAGATCGCAGTCCATTGTGACAACGGTCGCGTTACCCAGCGCGAATGCGATTGCCGCGATGGTGATATCGTTTTGCCCGATCGGGCGGCCGATGCTCTTCAACTCGAACGCGATCCGGCCGTACTCGAATTCGGCGGCGATGTCGGCCAGCCAGACCTTCCACACGTCGAGGGCCTCACGGAGACGAAGCAAGTTCTGTTCTCGCTTCGGGCTGCCCTCGGCGCGGAACGCCAGTTCGCCCACGACCGGGCCGGCGACCCCCGACCCGGTTGCCGGCAGCGACCTCAGCCGTGGCGCGCTCGAACACCCCGCGCCTCCGCTCGAGATACAGCCCGGCGATGCCGGTGTCGAGGAGGAAACGCCTCATCGGAACACATCCTCCAGGTCGGACTCTCCGCGTTCGATACCGCGCCGGTGCAACTTCCGCTCCCAGGCATCGAGGTCGGCCTCGACCTCATCGGGGATTTCGAGCGGTTGGAGTCGCTGCATGGCCGCCAGGACGCGGGCAATCTCCTCAGGCGAGACCGGACCGTCTTCCGGCCCCAACGTCTCAAGACCCACGACGACCTCGGTTCCCTCCGGCAGGTCGATCGGTCTGTCCAACTCCACCCGGCCGTTGCGGATGAAGCCCTTCCGCACTGCAATCATGGCTTCACTCCTTTCGCTCGGTCCGCTCCATTCGACCCACCACGATTTCCGCTCGCAGGCTTGCGTTTTCCGGTTACCGAGCCGGACCCGTTTAGGACCAAACCGATGCATCCACCAGACACGTGAGGATGCCGAGGAGGCCGGGTCTCAACTCGAAGGAATCTCGGTGGGACGGCATGGATATCTTATCCGGCCGGCGGGCGTCCTTCACGTCGATTCCGGACTGCCAACGAATCCGCTTGCCCTTGTCTCGAGGATCATCCGCAGATACGACCTCGGCTCGATCCGATCGAGGCCGAACAAACCGGCCGCCGCCATCACGGCCTCCTGCGTCGACGGCAAGGCGCCCGCATCCGGGGCGATCGCCTCGATCTCGGCAAAGTCGCCCAGCCCCTCGACACGGTCCAGCGTGACCTCGATCTCGTAGGGCGCAACTGTCAAATGAAAGGCCGTCCGGTGCTTCCGGACCGCCGCGACCGGCCCGAAGCCCAGGTTCTCGAACAACCGAGAGAGCTCGCGGAAGGCGTCCTCGCCCTCCAGGAACGGAATCTCAATCTCCTCGCGCGTCTTGGTCGGCCCGGGGAGCTTCGGACCCTTGTACGTGACCCGATTCTCGCCGCCGATCCGGCGCAAGCGGAGGGCCTCGTTCGTCTGCGCGAAGTCGCGGGACGGATGGCTCAGGTAGAGATCCTCCTGATCCATCGCCCCGACCTCGACCGCCCCGGCCTCCGCCAGCAGGCGACGTAGCCGGTCGTGGTCCACCTCCCGATACTTCACCTCGACTTCAAAGCTCATCATTCCAGCGTAGCGCCCCGACGCCGGCCGGTCAATCGCCCCCTTGATCGCCTATGACACCTGTCGTATATTCGAGGAGTCGGCGGCGGGTGGTCGTCGCGGGTGCCACTGGATCGGAGGCGTCACGATGTTTCGAATCCTGAGCATAGCCCTGGCCGCGATCGCCTGGGCGGGGGTCGTCCGGGCCGACGATTCTCCGGCGAAGAAGGCCGAGGCGACGGGGGCCCTGGTCGGTCGCGTGGTCGACCTGAAGGGCCATCCGGTCGAAGGGGCCGAGGTCTGGGGCGTGATCCGGCGAAGTCGGGTCGCGGCGACGAGGACCAGCGGCGATGGACGGTTCCGACTCGGACCGATCGCGGAAGAGAAGGCGGTCGACCTCTGGTTCGAGGCGCCCGGCCTGTCGCGGCAGGTTCGCGAGGGGCTGCACGTCCTCGGCGGGAAGGATCACGACCTCGGCGATTTGAAGGCTTTACCGGGAACGCGAATCCGGGGGCGAGTGGTCGATTCCTCCGGGAAGCCGTTACCGGGCGTCCGGCTCGCCATCGAGGATTATCGATACATCCTGGGCCACACGGTGACCTCGGACCAGTTGGAATGGTCGCTCGCGGGCGGGGCCGACGGCCGCTTCGAGACGCCGCCGATGCCGGCAGGCCAGGTCAACTTCCGGTTCGTGACCTCGGGAAAGGCTCGTCAGTATCTCTCGCGATGGGCCGAACCCGGAGTCGAGACGATCGACCTCGGGGACGTCGTCCTCGCCGACGAGGTCCTGGTCCGCGGTGTCGTCCTCGACCAGGACGGCCAGCCGGCTCCCGGTGTCGGTGTCATCGTCGAATATGATTACGAAAATGCCGTGAAGACGGACACCTCGGGCCGGTTCACCGTCCACGGCGCCGGCAAGGAGGCGAAGGTCGTGATGCTTCGATCGAACGACTATTTCGCCGAGAAGCCGAGGCTGGAGCTTGGCCCCGATCACGATCACGTCAAGCTGACGATGACGAGGGCATACCACATCCAGGGGACGGCCGTCGACACCGAGACCGGGAAGCCGGTCGACATCGACTCGGTCCGGCTCTGCATCGTGGATCGGGAGCCCGATGGTTCGTATGCCCTTCGCGGGTGACTGAGCGAATTCGAGCAGACCGAACCCGGGCGGTTCGGCATCACCTACGAAGGCAAGGCAGACGAGTATCACATCACCGTCACGTCCCGCGACTACCTCGACGGCGAGGTCTTCCTCGGGAAGCTTGCGGCCCGACAGAATCTCTCGGGGATCGTCGTGAAGCTGGCCCGCGAGGCGGGCGCGAAGGCAAAGGAAGAGACGACCCGTGTGATCGGCATCGTGACTCGAGACGGCAAGCCGGTGACCGGCGGCCGGGTCGGCGCCTGGCAGAAGCTACGGAAGGAGCGCAACCGGGTCAACGCGACGGTCCAGAGGGGCCGGACCGTCCCGGCGGCCGGTTACGAGTTCGGCTGGGCGAAGGTCGGTCCCGACGGCCGGTTCGCGATCGAGAACCTCAAGGGGTATCCGACCTTCCGGTCCTGGTACTTGGTGTTCGAAGGGCCGGAGGACAAGACCTCCGTCGTCGGGCCGATCGAGTTCACCGCGAAGGATCGCGAGGTCCGTGCCGACATCCCGGTGGTCACAGACGGCGCGATCGAAGGGCGAATCGACCACGTCCCGACCGCGATGGCCGGCCAGGTCTGGGTGGTCGCGTTCGACGAGGGGATCTTCCGCCGCGAGGTCCTGACCCGGTCCGACGGCACGTTCCGGATCGAGGGCCTGCCGCCCGGTCGGTACGGGTTGAAGGCGGGCCACGATGGGTACAGAGACCCGCACGTCCCCCGCGCCGACGACCTGAGCAAGCTCGATCCCTCGGTCTGGAAGAATCCGGCCGAGCCGTGGCAGGGGGCGGTTGTGGCGACGGTCGAATCCGGGAGGACGGCCGGCGGGGTCGTGCTCGACCTCCGACCGCCCGGACCGATCGTCGACCCGCCCGATCGGGTAAAATGAGGGGGAAATCGGCGCCGGCCGGGGGCGATTTTGCCCAATAATCCGTCCGGCGGGCGAATATCCGTCAACTCCGGGGACTCGAACGACCCCGGGGACGCGGCCCGTCGGGCCGATCGCGACGCAACGCGCCCCGCCCGGGACGTTCCGGGCCGGCGCGGCGCCGCCCTCCTCGTTCCGCAGGAGTCGAGCCGTGTTCATGCCACTGGTCGATCAGGTGGCTCTCTTCTCGGCGATTTCGGAGATGCCCAGCGGCCTGCTCTGGCTGATCGGGCTGGTCGCGCTGATCCTGGCCGCGACGGAACTGGCCGGTCTGCGCTACATCGCCAACAACCGTGTCGGGGTCGTGGAACGGCTCTGGTCGATGAAGGGCTCGGTCCCCGAGGGGCGGATCATCGCCCTCGAGGGCGAGGCCGGGCTTCAGGCCGAGGTTCTTCGCGGTGGCATCCACCTGGGCCTCTGGCGATGGCAGTATCGCATCCACAAGCTGCCGCTGGTCACGGTCCCGCAGGGGAAGATCGGATACGTTTATGCCCGAGACGGCGAGGCCATGCAGCCGAGCCAGACCCTCGCCCGGGTCATCGACTGCAACCAGTTCCAGGACGCCCGGCGGTTCCTCGGCGGCGTTCCGGTCGGCCCCGATACCGACCCGACCGTCGGCCAGCGCGGCCGGCAGCGCGCCTTGCTCCGCGAGGGTGTCTATGCGATCAACCTTGCCCTGTTCACCGTGATCCTCGAGGACTACGTCTATCGCCTCGAGACGGGCGGCTCCCGCGAGTTGAAGACCCTCGTCAACTGGCAGAACGAACTGAACGAGATGGACGCCTTCAGCCCGGTTCGCATCGGCGGGGCGATGCAGGTCCCCGACCCGCTCCTCCCAGGCAAGACGGTGACCGTCGATAGCATGGGGATCGTCACCGTGCATGATGGTTCCTCGCTCCCGCCTGGAGAGATCATCGCTCCGGCGGTCGGCTGTGACCGCAACGACAAGGACTTCCACAACAACTACCAGGACCCCGAAGCCTTTCTCCGCGCCGGCGGCCGGCGGGGGTTGCAGGTCGTCCCGCTCACCGACGGCACCTACTTCATCAACCGATGGTTCGCCACGATCGAGTCGATCCCCAAGACGATCGTGCCGATCGGCCACGTCGGGGTGGTGGTCAGCTATTACGGTCGGAGTGGCAACGACCTCTCCGGCCAGGGATTCCGACACGGCGAGCGTGTCTCCGAGGGCGAGCGCGGCGTCCAGGAGAAGCCGCTCGGGCCCGGCAAGTACGCCTTCAACACCTACGCCGGCAACATCGTCCTGGTGCCGACCACGAACTTTGTCCTGCACTGGGTCACCGGCCGGACCGAGTCGCATCGGTACGACGAGAGCCTTCGCTCCATCGATCTGGTCACCAAGGACGCCTACGAGCCGACACTCCCGCTTTCCGTGGTCGTCCATATCGACTACCAGAAGGCGCCCAGTGTGATCCAGCGGTTCGGCGACGTGAAGAAGCTCATCACCCAGACGCTCGACCCGATGCTCAGCGCCTACTTCCGCGACGTTGCCCACAAGCGGACAATGCTCGAGCTCCTCCAGGAGCGCGACGCAATCCAGCACGAGGCGGCCGAGGAACTGGGGCGGAAGTTCCACAACTTCGACATCGAGTGTGTCGACGTCCTCATCGGCAAGCCCGACACCGCCGAGGCCGGCGGCAAGATCGAGACCTTGCTGGAGCAGTTGCGATTGCGACAGCTCTCGCTGGAGCAGGTGGAGACCTACGCCAAGCAGGTGACGGCCGCCGACCGGCTCCGGGTGCTCAACGAGGCGCAGGCGCAGGCGTCGATGCAGACGCAGCTCACCAACTCGCTGGTGCAAATCCGGATCGCCGAGAACGAGGCCGAGGCCCAGCTCGCTCGGGCGCGGAAGCAGGCCGAGCAGTTGGTCGTCACGGCCCAGGCCGAGAGCCAGCAGCGGATTCTTGCCGGCCGAGGCGAGGGCTCCCGGATCCTCCAGGAGGGTCTCTCGGAAGCCTCGGTGCTGCTCCAGAAGATCCAGTCGTTCTCGGATCCGAGGCTCTATGCTCTTTCGGTGGTGGCGCAGAACCTCTCGAAGTGCTCGCAGCCGCTGGTTCCCGAGCGAGTCTTTATTGCCGGGGGCAATGGCCAGTCCGCCGACGGTCTGATCCCCACGGCCGGGGGCGTCTCGGCGGGCAGCGGGATCTTCGGGACACTTTTGAGCCTGCTCGTCGCCGAGAAGTCGGGCTTCGGCATGGTCGAGCCTGCGGCCGGGTCGGAGCTTCAAGCGTTCACCGAGCAGGTGACCCGGCAGGCCATGGAATCGGTCCGACAGGCGATCGACGCCGGGACCACCATGTCCCCGGCCCGGCCGGGCAAGGACCTGTCCCCGCCCGAGGTCGCGGCCGCGATGGTCGTCCCGACCGCCTCGCGATTCGACGGGCCGGAGATTCCTAACGGAAACGCGT
>DAIDJI010000276.1 GCA_027451455.1 Planctomycetales bacterium
CAGACCGTACGGCGAGATCCCGCCGTAGCCGTAACCACCATAACGGTAACCGCCATAGCCGTAACCGCCCATCCCGCCCCATCCTCCGTATCCGCCACCCGGGGCTCCCATCACGACGTTCCCAGTGATGGGGATATTGCCGAGGCCATAGAACGGGTATCCATAGTTGTAGGCAACGCTCGGATACCCGTATCCGCCCCAGCCCCAACCGTATCCGCCCCAGCCGGGAGAGCCCCAGCCGTATCCGCCGTACCCCATCATGGGATATCCGTATCCATAGCCGCCGTAACCGAACTGAGCCCGGGCGGTCTAAGCTGGCATCAGCAAAAGGGCAAGAACGGGGATCAGGAATCCACCCAATCTCGCCAGAGACATGTATTTCCGAAGCATCGTGATGCTCCTTCCTGGGCGGTCGGTTCGATCTCGAGCCGGAATGCCTTCACGCACGATCCCCTCTTTTAATCATCATAGGGCCGGCGCAGGGCGGGGGCGAGTCGATCCTCCTACCGGGCGAGGCATTCTTCGAGCGGCCAGCCGAATTGCGACCACATCGCGAGCTTGTCCCATTCCTTGATGAACTCGACGAGCCGGCCTTCCTCGGCGCGAAAGATCGCGGCGGCCGTCCATCGGGCCTTGCGTCCGGTGGACGGGATCGCGCCATGAGGGGCGCCCGAATGGCTCCCCTCGGCCGTGTAGCGAAGGCCGACCCAGGGACCGCTCGCGAAGAGGATGTCGAAGCTGATCAAGTGCAGATCGTCGATCTGCTTCATCAGGTTGCCGTGTTCCTCCGCATACTGCTCCAGGGTGTGAACGTTGGGGAAGGTCGTCGGTGCGGTGAAGGTGTTCCCCGGCGCACATAGGTGGGCGACGGCCTCCGCGCTGGCGCGTCGGGGGTCATAGGCAATCATCATGTACTCCTTCACCAGTTCGATGTTCCGGCATTCCTCGGACTGCGACCGGTCGGATGAATCGTGCATCGTCTCGGCTCCATTCGCACCCATATTGGAAATGTGCGCAATGCTCTGCGATTCACGTGCCAAATGGGGAAGGTCGCTCCGTGGGTTCCCGACATTGACCCCCTGGGTCCTTCCGTTAAGATCGGCAGGGCGAGAGAGTCAGGGTGCGCGCCCTGGGTCGTGCGGCACGAGGGAGCTTGTCCATCCATGTCGATAACCTCAGCAGCGGAGGCGACGGCCGCGACGGACCCGGCCCGGGGCGGGAAGCGTTCGCGATGGCGTCGGGTCGAAGGAGCCGTGCGTGCGAAGCCGACCCGGTCCGACGTCAGAGCCTGGGCGGCCTGGGTGCTGGGTGTCTCGATTCTAGGTTCGGCGTGGACGGTTCCGGGAACGATCGCAGGCGCCACACTGGGATGGATCGCCGCTCTCTGGATCGCGACCGCGATCCGATCGGGGCGAGGCTTCCTGGCGGCCTATCTCGGAGGGGTCATTCTGCATGTGCTCGGATTTCACTGGATCTTCCGGACCGTGATGATTCACGGCGGCTTCGGACCGATCACGGCGGGGGCGGTCTTTGGGCTATTCGTCGCCTCAGCGGCGCTCCAGTTCGTGGGGGTCGCGGCGATCGGCCGGGCTCTCCCTCCGATTTTTGACCTCCTGGCGATCCGATCGGCGACGTCGATGGTCCTGGCCGAATTATTAATGCCCCGGCTGTTCCCCTGGCACGCCGGCCACACGCAGATGGCCTTTACGCCAGTCGCGCAGCTCGCCGGGATCGGCGGCGCAATGGCGATCACCTTCCTGATGTTCTGGGTCGCCGAGGCGGCGGTCCGGGCCGCTTCGGGAGAACGTCGCCGAGTCCTGCTGCTACCGGTCGGCGCGCTGGCACTCACGATCGCGTACGGCCTGGTGATGATCGCACGGTACGACGCCCCACGAGGCGAGCCGCAGGAGGTCGTCATCGTCCAGGGAGCCGTCGCCGAGGAAGGGGACTGGGACCTCCCAACAGCTCGCCGATATGCCTATCAGCTCTACGATTTAAGTCGAGAGGCCGCGCGTCGGGGGAGCCTGATCGTCTGGCCGGAGGGGGCCATCCCAGCCTATCTTCCGGCGATGATCGGGACGATCGGCGATCCGCCCCAGCTACCCTGGTCGGACTCGGGCGCCGCTTACCTGGTCGGCGGCTACGCCTTCACCCCCGACGAGGACCGGTACAACGCCGCCTTCGCCGTTTATCCCAACGGTGAAGTTCCCGTCCCTTATTTCAAACAGGTGCTGATTCCTTTCGGCGAGTACATGCCATTCGCGTCGATCTTCCCGGGTTTGAACGCGCTGAACGACAAGGGGGGCGTGTTCGCGGCGGGAACGTCCGACAAGGTCTTCGACTACCCGATGACCCGACCCGACGGGACGACCTACACGCTAAAAGCCTCGCCCTTGATCTGCTACGAGGACCTGCTGCCCTCGCTGGCCCGACAGTCCACGCGCGACGGGGCCCAGCTCCTGGTGAATCTGACGTCCGACAACTGGTTCGGCCGGAGCCTGGCGCCCTGGCAGCATCACCTGATCGCCTCGTTCCGCGCAATCGAGACCCGACGCTACCTTGTTCGATCCACGACGACGGGCCTTAGCGCCGTGGTCGACCCGCTCGGCCGGACGGTCGCGAGCTTGCCCCTCTTCACCCAGGGGACCGCGAAATGGACCGTCCGCCTGCTCTCCGATGGCAGTCCCTATACCGATTGGTTCGGTGACTGGCCGTGGTGGGGGCTGCTTGTCGGGGCGGTCGGACTGGGAGCCGTGCATCGCTTCCGAGTTCGACTGACGACCAGACCAACCGCCGCCTGACCCGCTCCCCTCCAATTTTTCCGGGAACCCCCTGGCGATCGCGATTGGGGCGGGTATCCTCTTGGAAAGTTTTGAGGGGGCCGATCGATGCGGAAGCCAATCGCCAGGGTCGTGGGTGCGGTGCTGCTGTCGGGCATCTGGGGGCTGACGGGCATTCCCGCCGGGGCCGACCCGGGCGGCGGCGGCGCACAGACCCGAAGGAGTGTCGAGAGGATGGACTTCGGGAAGACACCGGACGGGACACCCGTCGAACTCTACGTGCTCTCCAACGGCCGGATCCAGGCCAAGATCACGACCTACGGCGGGATCATCACCGAGCTGCACGTCCCCGACCGCCAGGGGAAGACGGCCGACGTTGTCCTCGGTTTCGACTCGCTCGACGGCTATCTCACCCGGAGTCCGCACTTCGGCGCGATCACCGGGCGGGTCGCCAACCGGATTGCCGGCGCGAGCTTCACCCTCGACGGTCACGAGTACAAGCTCGCCGCCAACAACGGTCCGAACACCCTGCACGGCGGCAAGAAAGGCTTCGACAAGGTCGTCTGGAAGGCTGAGGACGTCTCCGGGCCTGCCGGTCCGGCGGTCAGGCTAACCCACCTCAGCCCTGACGGAGACGAGGGCTTCCCTGGCAACCTCTCGGTGGCCGTCACCTACACGCTAACGCCCGACGATGCCCTCCGAATCGACTACTCCGCGACGACCGACAAGGCCACGCCGGTAAACCTCACGAACCACAGCTATTTCAACCTCGCCGGTCACGGCTCGGGAACGATCCTCGATCACGAGCTGACCATCGCCGCGGACGAGTATACCCCCTCGGACGACGGTTTCATCCCCGACGGCCGGCTCGCCCCCGTCCGAGGGACGCCGCTCGACTTCACCACCGCGACCGTGATCGGTTCCCGGTTTGACCAGATCCACAAGGCCCCCGGCGGCTACGATGACAATTTCGTGATCCGCCCCGACGCCAGGGTCCCGGCGTTCGCCGTTCGCGTCAGGGATCCGAAGAGTGGGCGCGTCCTCGAAATGGCGACCACCGAGCCGGGTGTCCAGTTCTACACGGGCAACTTCCTCGACGGTACGATTCGGGGCAAGGAAGGGGCCGTCTACGTGAAGAATGCGGGCTTCTGCTTCGAGGCCCAGCACTTCCCCGACTCGCTCCATCACCCCAATTTCCCCTCGATCATCCTCCGACCGGGTAAGACCTACACCCAGACGACCCTCTATCGTTTCTCGGCCTCCTGACCGGGCCAGCGCGAGACCTTCGAGGACGTCTGTGGCACCTGGGCGCGCCTCGGGATACAATCGATGGCCGTCGGCGTCCCCGCGCGGGGGTCCGCGCGATCGACGGAGCCTCTCCACGACCAGGCGAACCTGCGATGAAAGCCGTTGCCGTCCTGCCGGGCCAGCCGAACAGCGTTCATTTGAGGGATATCCCCGCCCCCAAGCTGGCCGACCAGCCGCATCCTCATGTCTGCCGAATCCCCGAGGGACGTTCGGTGCTGGTCAAGGTCCTGCGGGTCGGCGTCGATGCCACCGATCGCGAGATCAACGAGGCCCTCTACGGCAACGCCCCCCCGGGTGGCGACTTCCTCGTGATCGGTCATGAGAGCTTCGGCCAGGTGGTCGAGGTCGGAGAGAAGGTGTCCGAGGTCCGGCCCGGTGACTACGTCTCCTGCACCGTCCGACGTCCGGGAGGGTCGATCTTCGATCTGATCGGCCGCAACGACGTCACCAGCGAGGAGACGTACTACGAGCGCGGAATCAATCTCTGCCACGGCTACATGGCCGAATACTTCGTGGACGACGCCGAGTACATCGTCCGCGTTCCGGTCGGGCTGAAGCACCTGGGCGTACTCGCCGAGCCCGCGAGCGTCTGCGCCAAGGCGCTCGAACAGGCGTACCTGGCGCAGGAGCGGCTCCAGGTCTGGGAGCCTCGGAGGGCGTTCGTGCTCGGGGCGGGCCAGATCGGACTCATCGCAACGATGATGCTCCGGCTCCGCGGGCTGGAGGTCTATACCATCGCCTCAAGTCCGGCGCCCAACCTCAAGGCCGAGCTTGCCGAGTCCTACGGCGCCTCCTACGTAAGCACCCGGCAGACGCCGCTCCCCGAGCTCGCCCGGAAGGTCGGCAAGCCCGACCTGATCTTCGAGGCGACCGGTAACGCCGAACTCTGCTTCCGCGCCATGGAGATTCTCGCTCACAACGGGGTCCTGGTCTGGACCAGCATCACCGGCGGGAAGCACGAGGTGACCATCGACGCGGCGAAGATCAACCTCGAATGGGTCCTCGGGAACAAGCTACTGGTCGCGAGCGTCAACGGCAACCGACGCCACTTCGATCTCGGCATCCAGGCCCTCGCCCACGGCGAGATGGCCTATCCGGGCGTCACCGAACGGATCCTGACCCACCCGGTCGACGGCCTCGATCACTACAAGGAAATGATGCGCCTCCTCGAAGAAAACAAGGCGCTGAAGGTCTTCGTCAATGTCGCTTCGGAAGAGTAGACCGTGCTGATTGGTCCGTGGTCCGTCGCAAGCGGAGAACGATCGCTTCCCCGACGTTCGGACCAGCTTCCAACCAGGCGGCTCGTTCTCGCCTCCGATGAATAGGGATTCACGGATTACTGCTCGGGAGTTTGAAGAGATGGACATCCGCAAGGAACAGGGTGAGCTGGATTTCCTGTCGCTGGGGGCGCTGGTGCACCGGCTCGATCCGGGCGTGATCCCGTTCCGCAAGGCGAAGAATCTCGAGATCCACGTCTCGGGAGGCGAGTACAACGTCGCGGCAAACCTCTCGGATTGCTTCGGCCTGAAGACAGGCATCGCGACGGCGATGGTGAAGTATCCGATCGGCGAGCTGGTGCAGGCGAAGGTCCGCGAGATGGGCGTCACGCCGTTTTACAAGTGGTTCGACCACGACGGCGTCCGCGGCCCGAACATCGCCACGGTCTACAGCGATCGCGGCCTCGGCGCCCGGGCGCCGGTGGTCTTCTACAACCGGTCCAACGAGGCCGGAGCGATGCTCAAACCCGGCGACTTCGACTGGAAGGACCTGTTCGGACGGGGCGTCCGCTGGTTCCACTCGGGCGGAATTTTCGCCGCTCTCTCGCAGACAACCGCTCCCCTGATCCTTGAAGGCATGAAGGCCGCGAAGGCCGCCGGCGCCATCACCTCGTTCGACCTGAACTATCGGGCCAAGCTCTGGGCCTCCGTCGGTGGTGCCGAGCGAGGCCAGCAGGTGACCCGCGAGATCGCCGGCCAGCTCGACGCCCTCATCGGCAACGAGGAAGACCTCCAGATGGGCCTCGGCATCAAGGGCCCCGACGTTCACGGCAAATCGAAGCTCGATCCCGACACCTTCTTTGCCCTGATCGACCGCGTCGTCGAGCAATTCCCAAACATCAAGCTCGTCGCAACGACGCTCCGCGAGGTCCACTCGACCAACCGCCACTCCTGGGCCGCGGTCCTCTGGCTCGAAGGCCAGCGCTACGTCAGCCCGACGATGGAACTGGACGTCCTCGACCGGATCGGCGGCGGCGACGGATTCTGCGCCGGCCTGATCTACGGCCTGATGGCCGGCCGATCGCCCGAAGACTCCCTCCGCCTCGGCTGGGCCCACGGCGCCCTTTTGACCACCTTCCCCGGCGACGTCACCATGGCCCGGCTTCCCGAGGTCGAGGCGCTCGCCAAGGGCGGCTCGGCGCGAGTGCAGCGCTAGGCCCTCGCAGTGTCGAACCGGTCCCGGAGACCCGGATTCAATCTTCCCCACGCCGTCGGCTGGACCAGGCTCCGTGAGTACGAGGAAGGGCAAACGAGATGCTGACCGCCGAGGGATGCGCCGGGCGTCGCGAACGGCTCTGGAAGGCGCTGCCGGCGCCCTGCGACGCTCTGATCGTCGGAGATCCGTCGCACCTGGTCTACTTCGCGAATTATGTCCCCTCGCCGTTCGAGTTCCGGACGGTCGAGGCAGGTGCGGTGCTGATCCTGGAACCTGGCCGGGCGACCCTGGTCGCCGATGATATGCTGGGGCCTTACCTGGAGAAGGCCCATGTGGACGAGCGATTCGCCCCGAAGTGGTACGACGGCCGGCACTCGGCGCCTTATCGCCAGGGGCACCTGATCCATTCGGTCCTGGAGCGGATGGCGACGATCCCGGGCAGTCGGATCGGGGTCGAGCTGGCGAGGGTGCCATCGGGGGTGGTCGAGGGACTCCGGGCGTCGCGGCCCGGGCTCGAAATCCTCGATATCAGCCCCCTGATCCGGCCGATCCGGCGTTCGAAGGACCCGGACGAGGTGGAGACGATCCGGCGGGCCATCCGCGCGGGCGAGGCCGGGCACGCGGCGGCACTTGCCGAGATGCGTCCCGG
>DAIDJI010000277.1 GCA_027451455.1 Planctomycetales bacterium
TCCACCATCACAATGGACGCATCGACCAAAACCCCGATGGCCAGCGCCAGTCCGCCCAGCGGCATGATGTTGGAAGAGACGCCCAGCAGATACATCGGGATGAATGACACGATGACCGCAATGGGCAGGGCCAGAATCGCGATAAGTGCCGAGCGGAAATGAAACAGAAAAACGATAATGACCAGGCTGACGATGATCGCCTCTTCGAGGAGGTCGCGCTGCAAAGTCTGAATGGAAGCATGGATGAGCCCGGAGCGGTCGTAGGCGGGCATGATCTCAACGCCGGGCGGCAAAGACGGCGCAATTTCCCGCAGCTTTGCCTTGTCCAGGCCAATGCCGATGAGGGCGGCTCGGAGGCGTCGGGGCCGAGGGCTGGATGGCTGCGTCAGCATCATCGCGCGGAGGGCCTTTCTCAAGGGAGTTGCCGGGTTCGACTGGCGAGGCGGTCCGGCGAGTGCCAGGTCATCGGCACCGCCGGAACGCCTTGCGATTGTCTTATCGGTTTCTCCCCGGACGGCAAACAGCGCCGGCCCCGGGTTTCCCTCAGACCGGGCGTGGGCGACCGGCAACGGTCTTACGATCCGCCCAGGCACTCCCGGGCGACATTGCGGGCCACCCGATAGGCGGCGCGGACTGTCATGCCTCGGGCCTCGATCTGATCCTCGCTGAAGAGCCGCCCCTCGCTCGTCGGCAGGCCGGCGAGCGCGACGGTCAACGGCAGCAAGTCAAGGAACTGTCGGTACTTCTGCTGCAAGTCGTTGGGGTTCGCTTGGTCAGTCACGGCCCGGGCTCCTCGGTCCTGATTGGGGTCTAAGGCGCGGGGTTCTCCACGGGACGTCCCCATCGCGAACTTCGCGAATCCCGGACGTCTCGTCCCCATCGAAGGTAGCGCGCCGACCGTCACCGGGCAAGGCCGTAGCAAAACCGCATCCCCACGCCCATCTCGGACAGGATTTTCGGAAGCTTTTCCTTTGACGCAGACGGATGGAACGGATATAGTGGTTCCAGTCAAGCCGTTGCCGCCGAAACGAGTAAAGATCATCCGGCGGCAAGAGACTCGCACCAGGACGGGGTTCCTGGAGTCCCGCCTCCCTTCCCCGATCCCGGCCAGGTGGATCGAATCGCCCGTCGCGGCGGTTCTCCCACGGGGTAATCATGGCCCCAGCCGCGATCGGTCATGTACTCTCCAAGCGAAGAGGGAGGGTCGGGGGCTCGGATCGCCCCCTCCTTCGCCCGGCCCATACCGGCCCGGCCCGCATCCCGCGGGCGAGTCCCTGCGTTCGGCCAGGACGATTCCTACTCGTTTGCATTTCGGAGGATTGTTTGATCCGACGCATAGAAGAGGAAGCCCCGAACGGCTTCCGATCGATGGACCTCAGCCCCACGATGCTGCGGGCTCTGAAACAAGTCCGATATTTCCAGCCCTCCCCCATCCAGGCCGAGTTCATCCCAAAGGCCCTTGATGGCCTCGACGTCATCGGCCAGGCCAAGACGGGAACGGGCAAGACCGCCGCCTTCGGCATCCCAATCCTCGAGATGCTCGAACCCCGCGGCCGGGGGCCCCAGGCCATCATCCTGGCCCCCACCCGAGAATTGACCCAGCAGATCGTCGTCGAGCTTCAGAAGCTTGCCGTCGGTCGCGACGTCGTCGTCTGCGGCACCTTCGGCGGCGAGCCGATCGAACGCCAGATCCGCACCCTCCAGCGCGGTGTTGACATCATCGTCGGCACTCCCGGCCGCGTCATCGACCACATCGAGCGACGCACCCTCTTCCTCGGCGAGATCGTCCATGTCGTCCTCGACGAGGCCGACCGGATGCTCGACATCGGATTCCGACCCGACATCGAGCGAATCCTTCGCAAGCTCCCCGAGCCTCGCCAGACCCTCCTGCTCTCCGCCACCATCAGTGCCGACGTCCGAAAGCTCGCTCATCGCTACATGTACCAGCCGGTCGAGGTGAATCTCTCCCGCGACGAGCCCTCGGTGGAGACGATCCAGCAGTTCTGCGTCACGGTCGAGCCCGATCGCAAGATGGACCTCCTGATCCACCTGCTGAAGCGCGACCGCCCCCGGCAGTGCATCGTCTTCACCCGGACCAAGCGAGGCGCCGACCGGCTGGCCGATCGGCTCCGGCGCACGATCCCGGGCGTCGCCGCCATCCACGGCGACCTCCCGCAGACCACTCGCGACCGCGTGATGCGCGGCTTCCGCTCCGGCGAGGTCAGCATCCTGGTCGCCACCGACGTGGTCGGTCGCGGCATCGATGTCGAGAATATCAGCCACGTCATCAACTACGATATCCCCGACGACCCCGAAAACTATGTCCACCGGATCGGACGCACCGGCCGGATGGGTAAGGACGGGATCGCCTATCTGTTCGTCTGTCCCGATCAGGGCGACCCGCTGACCTCCATCGAAAACCTCACCAACAAGCTCATCACGCCGCTGCAGGTCGCAGGCTTCGAGGTCCGCCGGGGTTCTATTATGCAACCATCGGCCCGCGAACTCTACAACAACACCGACGCAAGGCGCACCGCCGCTCTGGCCGCTCGGTAACGGCAAAAGCGTCGGGGCCTCGGTCCAGATCAGATCCTTAGACGAGAGGCCCCGACCATCGACGCCCCAGGCGACCGAAGAACGCCCGCGCCTCCTCGCCGAGCCGGGCCGCGTCCTGGTCAGGGTCGGGCGCTTCACGATAGAGCATCCCCTCGCATCGCCCGACGATCCGGGCCGCCTCGTCGCCCAGCGATTGGGAATCCCTCACGCGCTGCACTCCCTCGCGCGCCTCGTCCGGCGTGATCGCCCCCGGGGGTCGGCCGTCGGCCACTCTCAGGTATTCGATCAATCCTCCGACGATCTCCATCGCGACCGCCGAACCATCCCGACCTTCCGGGGCAGCCAGCCTGCGCGCGAGGCGCCTCGCCAGCCGACGCGCCTCGGCCGGTCCCCCCAGCCCGCCAGCGCTCCGAGCCCGCCGACGCACCCAGAATAACCCGATCGCCGAGGCGAGGAGCAGAATCAGTCCAACCGCAATCCCAGCCTGGCCCGCCAGGGTCCGCCCATCGACCTCCGCCGAACGGGCAAGATCCGGAATGATCACGGGGTCGAACGACGGGACATCCACCACTCGAACCGGGACTGCCGGAGTGACTCGGGTCAGATAATGCCTGGAGGTGGGATCGTAGGCAGCAACCGCGATCGTCGGAAGGACGACTTCGCCGGCGCGGGTCGGCCGGAGGGTATACGGGAACGTCCGCGAGGGCGGCTCGCGGACCAGTTCGACCGGCCCCGGTACGACGCGGAGGCCCAGTTCCGGCCGGTCGAACCGTTTCAGGTCGGGGCGGCCGGTCATCCCCCACGCCGCCGGACCCTCGACCGCAATCCAGAATCGAAGTTCCTGGCCGACACGAACCGAATGCGGATCAACCCCGGCCTTCAGCGTGAATGGCCCGACCCCGCCGAGGAATTCCGACGGCCGCCCCTCCGACGGCAGCGGCCGAACCTCAACCTCGATCGGCCGGCTCCGGCCCCTCGCCTGCCCCGCGGTGGCCCGGATCGACGGAATCCGAAGCGTTCCGGCCCGCCGCGGAACGACACGAAGCCGGCTGACAAAAACGTTCGAGCCCCCCATCACACCGCCGATACCCGTGACGCTGATCGGCCGCAACTCGTTGTTCCGCGAGATCCAGGCGTCGGCCCCCTCGATGGCGGGAGTCTCCATTTCCGGCCGACGGTCCGCACCGGTCACCGCGAGCAAGACCTCGAAACCCTGCCCGACCCGATGCACCCCGCCGGCCGCACGTGCCTCAACCCGGATCGTCTCGCCCTCGGCCGCCATCGCCGATGGGCACCCGATCAGGATGGCCAGGACCAGGCCGTTGTTCACAACCAGGTGGCGCCCTAAATTAGATGGGGCGGGTGATGCCCCTAGACTACGCTCTCCGATACGTCGATCGAGCAGAGACCACATGAAATGCTTCCGACCCGCGGTCCAGGCGTGCGAGTCGCGCACCTGCCCCACGATGGTGTTTATCTTCCCTGGCAATGCGCTGGCGGCAGCGACGCCCGACATCCCCACCCAGACGGCCGCCGACCGCCTCCTCCTGCTCGGCGACCAGCCGATCCAGGTCAGCACGCCACCGATGGACTCACCCCGGGCCTTTCAGGCGGTCGTCGATTACGTCCGAGAGGTCAGCAAGGGCCAGCCGATCGGCCTGATTGGCTTCAGCGCCGGCGGTGCGCTGGCGCTCCACCTGGCTGACCAGCCCGGGCTCGACGTTCGTTCGGTCCTCGACTTCTACGGGCCCCCCGACCTCCGCAACTGGTTCGGCAGCCACGGTCATGACCATTATTATCAGTACGTGACCTCTCACGTCCATCTCACCCCGGCGGTGGTCGATCTGCTCAGCGGGCCGACCCACTCCTCAGCGCACTTCGTCGCCGCCTTCGGCCGCCAGGACGCCAACGTCCGGGCCGACGTCAGCCTGGCCTCGTTCCAGGCCGATTTCCCCGGCGGCCAGTCCTTTGTGTACGACGGCAACCACGGTGTAACGATCTACGCCGACTACCCGGCGTTCCAGTCCTTCGTGGCCTCCCTCTAACTAAACCAGCGGCGGCGGCGTCTAGACATCTCGTGATCCATTCGGATAATCATAGCAGTCCTCCCAATCTGCCCCGGAACAGGCGGATCGGGGGGCGAGAGGCATGGGATCATCCCGGCGTGCCCCCGGAACGGGCCGCTTGCGGATCGGTATCCTGAGGAAGGGGCTCCATCTTGATCCACTCCAAAGCTTGCCGAGCGGGCGTGCATCGCCGCCCTTTCGACCCGATGGCATCGAGCCCGTCTCGATAGCGCCGGCCCAACTGGCTCTCGAAAGTCGCCTCCTCGCGACGGAGGCGGCCCACCGGACCTCAGATCCGTGATCCTCCGAGGCCGCGTCCGCGGTCATCGCCGTGCTCCCGCACGCCCGAATCCCACCCCAGGGCGAGCGGGCCGGCCGGCGATGACCGCAAACCCGGCCTCGGACCGGATCGCCGTCTCGTTCTGGGATCCATTTCGGCGCTCCCGCCTCGGCTCGCCACTTCAGAACGGAACAAAATGGAACAGATCTCTGGCCTTCCCCCGGTCCTTCCGCGTGGGTCAGGGATCGAAACAGTTAAGAGGAGAAAGGCATCATGTCGCTGAGCACCCCAGTCGCGCGCTGCGAGGTTGAGATTCAGGAGGAGTGCGGCCTCGGGATGAGGACGGCCGCGCAGTTCATCTGCACGGCAGGGCAGTTCCGGTCGGACGTCTGGGTCATCCACGACGGCCGCCGCTACAACGGCAAGAGCATGCGCGAACTGCTCACGATGATCGCCGAGCACGGCGAGCGACTCGAACTGGAGGCCCACGGACCCGACGCCGAGGCCGCCCTCGCCGCCCTCGCCCGGACAGTCCACCCTTGCCATTCCTGATTCGCTCGAGGGCGTCCTCCCTCCGCCATCCGCCACCTTCTCCTGGCCAATGGGCACGGATCGCAATCCCGGTCTATACTTGAAGACGGGAGAGTCGTCGGGCGGCAGCCCTCGGCCCTCCTTCCCCTTCGACGAAATCAGGCCGGGCAGGGTTCTGTGATGCGACGCGACTTGGATGACGTGATCCAGGGCTGGCCTTACGACCCTGAGCCCGGCGAGGTTCTGGCCAGGGAGGTCCGCGCCCGGGATGGGCGGACTGTCCTTCAGGTCCGGATCGAGCTGGGTCTCTTGCAGCTCGAGGTCGCCGGACGGCCCGATGGCCTACGCCCCCACGGCTTCAACACCTATCTCGACTACCTCCGCCATCTCGCGGCGGTCCGCAGCTCCTCAGGCACCAAGTCAAAGCCCGCCGCGTGGACCATGTCGCCGGCTCAATCGAACGAGGCCGATCGTGAGTTCATCCAGTTCAACCATCGTCGCGTCGCCTGGCTGGCTCTCCGCCGGTACGACCGGGCCATCCAGGACGCCGACCACGCCCTCGACCTGATCGACTTCATCCAGCGATACGGCCATGAGGAGGCGTTCATCGCCTCTCACGAGCAACTTCGCGGCCCGGTCCTCTTCCACCGGGCCCAGGCCGTCACGATCCTCGCCCTCGAGCGACGCCACTACGAGGAGGCCATCGACGCCCTTCGCGAAGGGATCGACCGGATCGACGCCCACCAGCGTGCCTGGTGGGAAACTCGGGGCACGGACGACTCACCCAACCCTGCGCTGGCCGATCAGCTCCGCCACTTCGAACAGGAGATCCGGAGCAACTACCGCGTCGAGAAGACTCTGCGCGAGCAGCTTGACGAGGCCGTCGCTCGTGAAGACTACGAGCAGGCCGCCCGGCTTCGCGACCGGATCAAGGCTCAGAGCCGTTCCGGCCGATGACCGACCGACGGGATCACGTCGCACGGGCACCCGTTCTGCTCCCGATCCGCCCCGGGCGCCAGAACCTGAAGCGGAACGCCTCGAATGGCCTTGCGATGAGAATCCGATCGGTCCGCGCCTGCCTTGCCCTGGCGATCGCCGCCGGATGCATCGGCCCGAATACAGCCTCGACCGTCGATTCCCTCGCCCGGGAGCGCCGAGGTCTTCCATGACGCCGGCAAAGAAGAATCTCAAGTAGGTCAGGCTTTCAGCCTGACCCGCTCGAAATGGTCAGCCTGGAACGCCTGACCGACTTCCCTGCCGCCGTAAGAGATCAACTCTCCGCAGACCCCATACGAGCCGAGAATCCAACAAAGTAGATGGACGTGAAATCCCTTTTATTTTTGATTTGGAATCTTGAATCGGAAATCTCAGGTCAACTCCACGCAACCGACCGCGCAGGGAAAACCGGCCCCTCAACGCAGACGCGCCGGAGGTCGGCGGAGCCGTCGGGCTGCCGGATCGAGGCGACGCAACTGAAACAGGCGCCGAAGCCGCAGGCCATGTGGTTTTCCAGCGAAACGTCGCAGTCGAGTCCGTGGTGATCGGCGAGTCGGGCGAGGGAGGCGAGCATGGCCGGCGGTCCGCAGCCGACGACCTTCGCCGGCCGCTCACCACGTTCGAGGCGGCGGGCGAGCAGGTCGGTGACGAAGCCGTGATGTCCGGCGGAACCGTCGTCGGTGGCGATCTCGATATCGATTCCGGCGGCGCG
>DAIDJI010000278.1 GCA_027451455.1 Planctomycetales bacterium
TCTTTAACCTTTTTAATGTTAGAAATAATGTGATTTCTCAATATGGTATAGGTACTCTTCCAAAAGGCAGACCTGTAATCGTGATAAATAATCTTATTTTTAACTATATACCATATCTTATCAACACAAACAGAAGCAAAGTCCTCCAATTCATAATTATTGGGTATTTTACCTAAAATACCCCTTTGAAGAACGACTTTAACAAATGGAAGGGGAGGTCGAGGGCCTGGGCGAGCGCCCGGACGGCCCGGGTCTTTGCCAGTCCGGGGACGCCCTCGATCAGGACGTGGCCGCCGGCGAGCAGGGCGATGACCAGCCGCTCCAGCAGCCCGCGCTGGCCGACGACCTGGGTCTCGATCCGGTCGAGGAGCCGGAGGAGCCCGGAGCGGACGTTAGCGAGGGCCGGCGACGTCGGTTTCGGGGGGTTCTCGGCGAAGAGGTCGCGCAGGTCGGGCTCGGTCATGGAACCTGGCTCGGGGAGCGGGTCGGGACAGGGCGGTTGGGTTTGAGGTCGTCGACGACCGACCGGGCGTCAGTCCCTCGGTGGCGGACAGAGGGGCCGGCGCCCGGTGGATCGATCGTCGGGGATGGGGTCGGGTCGGGTCATTCCTTCGACGCCCTCCGCCGCTCCATCAATCGGCGGAGGATGTCGTTGGCGGCCTCGCTGGAGTCCTTCGACGAGGCCGCTTTACTGGCGGGCGTCGCCTTGGCCTGTTCTTTCTGCGCCTTCTTGGCGGCGTAGAAGGGGTTCGACTCGTCGAGGAACTCTTCCTCGATGCTGCTGGACGCCGGCTCCTCGTCGTCGTCGCCAGCCTCTTCCTCATTTTCCTGATCGTCGTCGAGCTTATCGTAGATGTTATCCTCTTCCGTGGTATCGGCTTCGGCGGAGAGATCGTCGGCGGTATCGGCGGCCTCGGCCGTTGGTTCCTCCTCGGGTTGCCGCT
This sequence comes from Planctomycetales bacterium, assembly GCA_027451455.1. Taxonomy (GTDB): domain Bacteria; phylum Planctomycetota; class Planctomycetia; order Isosphaerales; family Isosphaeraceae; genus JAKAUH01. The sequence goes on from DAIDJI010000278.1 coordinate 945, forward strand.
CGTATTCGTCGTCGCTGGCGGAAGGGGGCGGGACGGGCTTGGGGGGTGTCGACTTCGAATCCTTGAAGGCGGTAATGGTGATGGTGTCGCCGCCGTAGACGGTCGGGTTTTCGGCCGAGGTGCCAGCGCCCTCGCCGAGGAGCCAGGAATCGATCTCATCGCCGGAGACGTCGTCGGGCGAGGCCGGCGTCGCGGGCCTGGCGACTGGGGCCGCCACGGCGGCGGCGGCCGGGGCGGCGGCGGCCGGGGCTGGCCTGGCCGCGGGGGCTCCGGCGATCGAGACAGCAAATGTCAAGGGGCCAACCTGAACCAGGTCGCGGTCCTTCAATCGGCATTCGGCCGTGAGCGCCTTGCCGTTGACCAGCGTCCCGTTCCGACTGCCCAGGTCGCGGACCATCACCGCGTCGGCTGTGATGGTGAACTCGGCGTGCTCGCGGCTAATTTGCTCGCTGATCGGTCGCAGGTGGCACGTCTCGCCCCGGCCGATCTTGAATGTGGGCCCGGACAGGGGAATGACTTTCCCCTCGGGCTTCCCCCGCACCACCACCAGTTGCACTTTCATGATTACCGTCCCCGACCCCGGGGGTCCTCAACGACAGAGATCCGTTCCCAATCGACCAGGTCCTGTACCTCCGGCCCAGCCCTTCGGCCGGAATCGGGCGACCGGCGCACACCGGCGTCCCGACATCGGCCGACGCCATGGTCCTCACGGGGCTCGCCACCAGCCCAGGATGATGTCTATTCGGAAATCATGGGGACAACAAGGCCATCTCGGCGCGGCGCGACCCCTTCTGTCTTGACGACCTGCTCCCACGACCAGTCTTCGTCAATTCGTCGGACCGATGCGGAGGAGGGGATCGAGGCAGAGGGGTCTTGCTAACATCTCAATCGAGCGTACGTCCTCATTGTAGCCTATTGTTTCGGACTTCCAAGATCCCAGGTCGCGGGGAATTCGGACCCGGCTGGTTGTGGGCTTCGGAATGGGGAAGCCGTCACGGGAATTGGGCCTATCGCGAGGCGGTCCAGGCCGGGTCTCGGTATCGCGACCGTTCCAGCTCGTCGGCGCGGTTGCGAAGGCTGGTGGGCCATTGGGACGGCTCCGGGACCAGGCCGAGGATCTCGGCGATTGCCGGGGCGATGGCATCGGCCCAGGTTTCAGGCGATCGGTCGGGGCCCGAGAGGTCGCGCAGCCCTGGGAGTTCGGGGACATCCGGCGACCGGGCCAACAGGATCGAGCCGTGCTGAAGCAGCGCGCCCTCGCGACGCCGCTGGGCGCTGCCGACAACCTTGTGCCCCTTCCAGACGAGGTCTTCAGGGTCTCTGCCGCGGAAGCAGAGCAGGGGCCTCGACGCGAGGGTTGGGGGGATGGGATCGGTCGGCTCGCCGCGACGGCGGGCCTCAACCCCCTGGACGGCCAGCACCGAGGCCATCGCCGCGTGGACCGCGCGGTACATCGAGGTGTTTGGGCGGACGTGCGCCAGGCCCGATGGGGCGGTAATCGCATAGGTCAGCTCGTGATGATGCCAGATCGCCCCGCCACCGGTCGGCCGGCGCACGATCGCCCGGCCCCGCCAGCGAGGATCCGACTCGACCTCAGCCATCCGCTGGAAGTAGCCCAGGCTCAAGGTCGGCTCCGACCATCCATAGAAGCGGAGATAGCACCGATCCTCGCGCGCCGAGGCTTCGAGCATCGCCTCGTCGATCGCCATGTTCGCCGGACCGTCGGCGATCAGGTACGGGAGGACCTGCATCGACTCGACCTTTCGCCCGTCGTCCGTTGTCGGTTGCTGGTCAGACATCCGTTGCCCGTGGTCTCGTATTTCGCCTACATTCTTGCGGGGAGAGGTCGACACCCCGCCAGGGTACTACGGCCAACCAATAACGGACAAGGATTCGAATGGAAACGGACCTGCAACAGGAAGAAGAGAGCCGGCCAGGAGGGATTCCCCTCTACGTCTGGGTGATCGGGGCGGTGCTGATGGCCGTCCCGGTTGGAATGGCATGGGGCGAGGGCGCTGACCGGCTGGAGATCCTGCCGAAGCTGATCCTCCGGGCCCTGACGGCCCTTGCCGCGCCGCTCGTCGTTCTGGCGATCCTCAGCGCGATCGTCACCAACGAGATCCGAGGGCGGCTCGGAGCCCTGATGATGGGCTTCTACCTGCTCAACACGCTCGTGGCGATGGTCATCGGGTTGGCCCTCACCAACGCGATCCGTCCCGGCGTGGGGGCCTCACTCAGCGAGGCGGCGTCGGGGCAGGCCCCGCCGTCGAAGTCGATGCAGGACCTCCTGGTCGATCTGATTCCTCGGAGCATCGGCGAGCCGTTCACGCAGAATCACCTGGCGCAGCTCGTCGTTCTGACGCTCGCCCTGGGCATCGGCCTGGTGAAGATCCGAGACGCCCGCAAGAGCAAGGGGGACGAATCGTTTCGCGTCGTCATCGACCTGCTGACGATCGGCTTCGAGCTGTTGATGAAGGTCTTGCTCTGGGTCGTGGCGCTCTCGCCGCTGGCGGTCTTTGGGATCGTCGCGTCGAAGGTCGGTCAGGGCGACGCGATGAAGGTGGCCGCGTCGCTCGCCTGGCTGATCGGGGTGGTTTCGGCCGGGCTGGCGCTCCAGGTCGCCTGGTATCTCATCCAGATGCTGGTGCTCGCGGGGATGAATCCGTTGCGGTTCCTGGCCGGCTCGCTGGACGTGATCGCCAACACCTTCAGTACGGCGAGCACAGCGGCGACGATCCCGATCACACTGAAGGCGCTGTCGAAGATGGGAGTCTCGCGGCGGTCGGGCCAGTTGACGGCGTGCATCGGAACCAACTTCAACAACGACGGCACGGCGCTTTACCAGGCGACGGCTGTTCTCTTCCTCGCACAGGCGATGGGGTACAACCTGGGTCTCGCCGATCAGGTGATGATCGTGCTGACGACGCTGATTGCGAGCGTGGGGGCGGGCGGGATTCCTTCGGGAAGCTTTGTAACACTTCCCCTGATTTTCGCGGCGGTTCGGATGCCGGTGGACCGGATCCCGATTCTGTTGACGGTCGACTGGTTCCTCGACCGGCTCCGGACGACCTCGAACGTACTCGGAGACATGACGGTCGCTGTCCTGCTCGACCGGGTCTCGCCGCCCGTCGCGGAAACCGTCATGATTGAGGGGGCCTCGACGCCGGGAACGGTCCCCTGAGATGGTCTGGACAGAGGCGTTGCGACGCGATCTATACTAGGCGATCTCCGTCGGGGGAACGTCGGCGCCGGCCCGACGTCGGCCGAGAAGCGATGGTGAGGCGGGCTTCGGATGTCGGATGTGGCGAAGGCAGCGAAGGCGGTGATGGTCTGGGGGCTCCCACTTGTCCCCTGGACGCTACAGGAGACGGTGGTCGCCGTCTCGGATCGCATCCGGTCGCGTGAGCCGGGATTTTTCATCACTGCGAATGTACACTACGCGATGCTTTCCGAGCAGCATCCGGACCTCCGCGAGATCAACGAGCGGGCGGCCTTCATCCTTGCGGATGGCAAGCCGCTGGTCTGGGCCGCGCGGTTGGCAGGGTCCCCAATCCCGGAGCGAGTGGCGGGGAGCGATCTGATCTTCCGGCTTTGCGAGGAGGCAGCGCGCCAGCAGTTCGGGGTCTACCTGCTCGGCGGCGGCGAGGGGGTGGCGGAGAAGGCGGCGGAACGCCTGGTGGCCCGTTACCCGGGTCTGCGGATCGTCGGCACCGCCTGTCCGCCGTTCGGAGAGAGGACCCCTGAACAGGAAGCCGCGATCGTCGCCGCCGTCCGCGAGGCTGCCCCGGATCTGCTGATCACGGCCTTCACGATGCCGAGAGGCGAGCGATGGATTGCGGCCCATCTCGAAGTGCTTGAGGTCCCGGTTGTGGTGAACCTCGGCGCCTCGCTCGACTTCGCCGCGGGCCGGGTCCGCCGCGCCCCGCGCTGGATGCAGAAATCGGGCCTGGAATGGCTCTTCCGCATGGCCCAGGAGCCACGCAGGCTCGCCGGCCGATACGCCCGCAATGCCTGGTTCGTGGCGAGGAAGTTGATCTTCCATTTTCCGTAGAGATATGCATCAACCGTATGCTTGCGAAAAAATGCCTTTACGGAAAACGGAATACAGATCCAGCGAGCAAACACGTCCTCGATTGTCGGGTGGTGCCGGACGTCGCGGACGATCTGGCCGAATTCATCGCGGGGGAAGCTCAGGGCGCCGAGGGTGACGCCCTGGTCCGAGCTTCACGCCGTCGCCGATGTGGCGGAAGGGCGCGGGCGAGCTGCGGCATCAGGCGGCCGTAGCCCGGGTAGAGGACCCGGTTGTGGTCCTGCGCGACCGGGTCTTGACGCCGTCTGTGGAGGCGGGGCGGATCGAGGCGGCGTTTTGGACAGAGCGACGCAAGGGACCTAGGATCCTATCGGGTGGTGAATCGAACAACCGGTAGGGGAATGATCGATGTTACAGACCGCAGAGCCCGAAGCGTCGGCGCGGCATCGGGTCTGGATCTGGGGGGTGCCGTTCGCGCCTCTGACGCTCGAGGAGACGGTCGCGGCGGTCTCAGAACTGATTCGGGCCGGGCGTCCGTCGTTCTTCATCACAGCGCCGACGCACTACGCGATGCTGACCGAGGAATGCCCGGACCTCCGCGAGATCAACGAGCGGGCGGCGTTCATCGTGGCTGACGGGAAGCCGCTGGTCTGGGCCTCTCGGATGCAGGGTGAGCCCCTGCCCGAGCGGGTTGCCGGCAGCGACCTGATCTTCCACCTCTGCGAGGAGGCGGCGAGCGAGGGGTTTCGCGTCTTCCTGCTGGGTGGGGCCGAGGGTGTTGCGGAGGTGGCGGCAAGCCGGCTGGTCGAGCGTTACCCGGGCCTCAACATTGTCGGCACCGAGTGCCCGCCGTTCCGCCCGACAGGCCCCGAGGAAGAAGCCGCGATGCTCGACCGAATCCGGGCGGCCGAGCCGGATCTGCTGTTCGTCGCCTTCGGGCAGCCGAAGGGCGAGCGGTGGATCCTCCGCCATTACGAGGCGCTGGGCGTGCCGGTCAGCGTGCAGGTCGGTGCCTCGCTCGACTTCGCCGCGGGCCGGGTCCGCCGCGCCCCGCGCTGGATGCAGAAATCGGGTCTGGAATGGCTCTTCCGAATGGCCATCGAGCCCCGTCGACTCGCCGGCCGATATACTCGCAACGCCTGGTTTGGGGCGAGGAAGATGGCATTCGGCGGCGGTCGGGGCGTGGGACGTCGTTGACCGGTTCGGCCCCCTTTCGCCCCGGGATCGCGCCGCCGGACCGGATGGGGACGTCCCTCGAAGGCGGTAACTGGGCGAGAAGCCCCGTCAGGCTCGGGCCGGCGTCTCCCGGTCGGTCGGTCGAGTCGCCTCGATGAGCCTGGGCGTCTCCGCTGCACGCCTCGGGCTAGCCGGTCCGAACAGCCGGACCAGCGGCGTCGGTCGGACGATCGCCTCGTAGAGCAAGAGCGCAAAGGCCGCGCTGAGCGCCGAGACGGCCGCGGCCTGCGCCCACCAGGCCAGGTGCAAGGGACGGGACAGCGCGAGCCCGACGACCACCAGCGGCTGATGGATCAGGTAGACCCACAGGGCCGTATCGGCCAGGTATCGCCAGGTCCGGCTCGGCCGGTCGAGGTGGCGGAGGAACGCACCCAGGAACCCCGCCGAGGTCAGCGCTGAGGCCAGTCCGTAGAGGGCGTATCCCCCGGCCCGGATGAGCGTATATCCGGGGACATCCGGGCGACGGGCGTAGGCGTCGGAGAGGGCCGTAGACGCCGCGAAGGCGATCAGGCCCAGCAACAGCGAGGGGAGCCAGGCCCGTCCCAGGGCCGGCAGGGCCCCTCGCTCGCGATGGAGCCACCAGCCCCAGAGGAAGAAGAGGAAGTAGAACACCATCTCGCGGTCGAGGTGCCCCAAGAAGTCGGGGAAGCCCCGGAAGATCGACGGCGACAGGCCCAGCGACCAGCCGAATGGGCCGGGTGCGAGCATCAGCGCCGGCGCGGCGATCAGGCCGAAGACGACCGGCGCCAGCCCCCATCGGATGAGCCTCTTGCCGATCCGATCCGCGGCCCCGGCCTCCGACCGGCTCAGGAGCGCCGCCGAGACCTGCGAGAGCCCGGGCGCGACGGTCGCGAAGACCAGGAGATACCAGAGGAACCAGAGGTGATGGAGGTCGAAATAGTGCGAGTATCGGCCGAAGAGC
>DAIDJI010000279.1 GCA_027451455.1 Planctomycetales bacterium
TAGACCGTCGCGCCGTAGTCATTGTAGCCGTAACCATTCTGGATCGCCGAGTTGGCGTCCATCCAGATGCCCGTCATCGGCTCGGCGCCATCACGGCCGCCATCGGGCTGGCGAGTGGCGGACGGGCAAAGGTAGACGGCAATCACCTGCGAGGAGCCGGTATAGTTGGCCCCATAGGCGTCATTGTACTCAGCCAGGTTGAAGTTCAGGGCGTTGAACGTCGAGCCGGCCTCCATGTAAGGCAGGATTCGGGCCAGGGCGCTCCAGCCGCCATCGACGAACTGGGTGACAGCCGGCGAAACGTTGAAGTTCGTCGACTCGCCTCCCGGCGGGAAGGCGCCGATGGAGCTCTCGTAGTTGGCCAGACCCAGGCCGATCTGCTTCAGGTTGTTGGTGCACTGGGCACGCCGGGCGGCCTCGCGCGCCGCCTGCACCGCGGGCAGAAGAAGGGCGATCAAGACGGCGATGATCGCAATGACCACCAGCAGCTCGATCAGGGTGAAGCCAGGTCGCAAGTCGGTCGAATGGCGACGCTTACTCGACATCGAACAGGTTCTCCATGGAAAGCACGTTGCAAGAAAATCCGGTCAAAAGGTGAGGGATTCTGCGAGAGTTCTGGGCGACTCAGTGCCCGCCCCTGGCACGTCGGGACGATGCGTCGTCCTTGCTCAGTTGCAATGAGAAGTCATTCGGGCCCTCGGGTTTGACGATGGCGGTCAGGTCCGAGGCATCCTCATCCAGGTATTTCGTCGGGTACGGGAGGGCCATCGAGCGCTTTCCGCCCCGGGCACCACCTTCCAGGTAGACCCTGTACTCGCCGGCCGGTAGCCCCTCCCCTTCGATTTTGAAGCTGCCATCGCTCCCCGTCGTCGCGCCCCCGTAGGCCGGCCCCTTGAAATTCACCTTGGTGTCGGCCAGCGGCTTTCCGTCAGGCAGTGTGACCTTCCCCTTCACGGGGTAGGACGAGCCCAGATCGGGCCCACGCTCCCCTCCGCAACCGGCCAGCGCCAGGCCCAGCGCCGCCGCCCATCGCCATCGGATCGCCCTCGCCGCCACAGTCCGCATCAGTTCCGCCTCCAGGGTCCACACCAGCCGTCCTCCGCCGAATCTATCCTATTGTTATTATGATGTCATCAAAATTGCATAACAAGTTTGCATGAAGTCGTTTGTGTGAAAATTCCATGAGGTCCGCAGATTTTGATTTGTAAGAGCGCATACGAGCCTGTGCGCACGTGCAGCCGAAAATGGCCGCATGTGCGGTCAGGATGAAGGACGTGCCGGGCCTGCTTCGACCCTCTCCGTCGATGTTCGGTAGCGATGCGGACCCCGTGGGGGTACGGCGCGTTCGCTTTTATCGCACGAAAGCCGGGTTGGGCCCTGGCGGCGGGCGAATTCCGGCGGATTCGGACGGCACGCAGATGGGCCGCTCTCGAATCTTATACAGATCCAGCCGACGGCGCATGAAGATTCGATGTGTCCGCGGGGAAACTATGGTTCAGTCGTCGAGGTCGTCGCCCGAGGAATTGTCGGTTTCGAGCTCGGGCGCGGCGAGAGAGGGGCGTGTGGGCGTTCGATGGTGGGTTCCATCGCCGAGAGCGGTCCCGGCGTCGATCCGGGCGGTCGCGCCTCGGTGGCCGAGCAGGCGGACGAGTCCAGGGCCGACGGCGTTCTCCAGGTCGGGGATCAGCCGGTCGTCGTACCGGACCTTCCACGGACCGCCAGCCCGGTAGATCGCCCGCCGGACCTGATCCAGGCCGAGAATCTCCAGGTAGACGTCCATGTTTCCCGGATGAATCCGGATGGCGCGGAGTAATCGTTCGAGGTGCTCGATCTGGTGGACGTCGCGGTGCAGCCGGACAATCACGCCCCGGGTGAGCTGCGACCGTCCCTCTTCCATCGGGATGATCCGGCTGATGACCAGTTCGGCCGGGTCGCGGCTTCGGTTGAGCGTTCCTCGGACGAAGACGATCTGGTCGTTCTTGACCAGGGCCTCCATCTTGGCGAATTCCTCGGGCCAGAGCATCGCCGGGGTCGAGCCGCTGAGGTCCTCGAACGTCAGCTTGGCCATTCGGGTGAGTCCCGACCGGCTCTTTTGCACGCTCTTGACCTGGACTCCCGAGATCATCCCCCCGAGGACGACCTCGGTTTTCTCGGGGACGCCGGGCAGATCGGCGACCCGGTGCGTCGCCAGCGCCTGCAACTCGGAGGCGTGCCGGGCCAGCGGGTGGCTCGACATGTAGAACCCCAGCGCCGCCTTCTCCAGCGCGAGCTTCTCGGCGTCGGAAAGTTCGGGAACGTCCGGCAGACTCATGACCGCCTGTCCGTTGCCCTTCGCCTTGCCATTGCCGTTGCCGTTGGCATGGCCGTTTCCATTGCCGTGCTGGCTGCCGTCGAGGAGGTCGAACAGGCCCATCTGCCCGCGCTTCTTGTCCTCCTGTCGGGCCTGGCCGGCCTGGATGGCTCTCGGGAGGACCGCGAGGAGCTGCGATCGTCGGGCTCCCAGGACGTCGAAGGCTCCGGCGTGGATCAGCGCCTCGATGCAGCCGGTCCCGACTTCCTTCGCCGAGACGCGCTCGCAGAAGTCGTCGAGGCTGGTAAAGGGGCGACCCTCCTCGCGTGCCTTGACGATGGCCTCGACCGCCTTGAGCCCCACCTTCTTGATCGCGGCCAGTCCGAAGTGAATCCGCCCCTCGTTGGCGACCCGGAAGCTCAGGTGTCCCTCGTTGATGTTCGGCGGGAGCACTTCAATCCCCATTCGCCGACAATCTTCGATATGCTCGATAAAGAACTTGTCCCGTTCCTGGCCTTCCATCACGTTGGAGAGGTCGGCCGCCATGTACTCGGTCGGGTAATGTGCCTTGAGATAGGCGGTCTGGTAGGCGACCAGGGCATAGGCGGTCGAGTGCGACTTGTTGAAGCCGTAGCCGCCGAAAAAGACGATCAGGTCAAAGATCTTGGCAGCTCGGTCCTTTTCCATCCCGCGCTCGATGGCGCCTTTCAGGAACTGGTCGCGGCCGGCGTCGATGATCTCGGTTTTCTTTTTCGAGATCGCCTTGATGGTGGCGTACGCTCGGGAGAGTTCGATCCCGCCGAGGCGGTTGAGAATCCGCATGACCTGTTCCTGGTAGACCATCACGCCGTAGGTCTCTTCCAGGACTTCCTTGAGGACCGGGTGCAGGTAGACCGCCTGCTTGCGCCCGTTCTTGACGTCGACGAACTCATCGACCATCCCACCGTTGAGCGGGCCGGGGCGATACAGGGCGTTGGTGGCGATGATATCGGAGAATCGGTCGGGCCGCATCTTGATCAGGAGGTCGCGGATGCCGGCCGACTCGAACTGGAAGACCCCCTTTGTCTCCCCTTTCTGGAAGATCTCGAACGTCTTCGGATCGTCGAGCGGAAGGCGTTCGAGATCAAGCGGCGAGTGAGGGTGCCGGTCGTTGATGATCTTCACCGCCAGCGCGAGTGTGGTCAGGTTGCGCAGGCCGAGGAAGTCCATCTTCAGCAGGCCGGCCTTCTCGACGTCGCCCATCACCCACTGAGTGGTGACGATTTCGCGCGCCTTCTCCTTGTTCGGCAGTTTCTGAAGCGGGACGAGATCCTCGAGCGGTCGGTCGGCGATCACGACGCCGGCGGCGTGCGTCCCCGGGTTGCGGTTCATCCCCTCGAGTCGTCGGGCGAAGTCGAGCAGCCGGCCGACCTCGGGGTCGTCCTCCGACAACTTCTTCAGCGCCGGCTCTTCCTTCAGTGCGTCTTCGATGGAGATGTTGAGCCGCTGGGGGATGAGCTTGGTGATCTGCTCGACCCGGGCCAGCGGGATGCTCATCACCCGGCCGACGTCCTTGATCGCCGCCTTGGCCTTGAGCGTTCCGAACGTCCCGATCTGTGCCACGTTCGCGTCGCCGTACTTCTTCCGGACGTACTCGATAACCTCGTACCGCCCCTCCTGGCAGAGGTCGATGTCGATATCGGGCGCCTCGGATCGGTTCGGGTCGAGGAACCGCTCGAAGAGCAGGTCATACTTGAGCGGGCAGACGCTACTGAGCTTCAACAGGTAGCTGACGATCGCGCCGCAGGCCGAGCCTCTGGCCAGCGCTGGGATGCCCCGCTCGCGGGCGTATCGAACGAAGTCCCAGACGATCAGGAAGTACGAGGCAAAGCCCATCCGGTTGATGATCGCCAGCTCGTGGTCGAGCCGGGCGCGGACCTCGGGCGAGGGGGCGTCGCCATAGCGATCGCGCAGGCCCTCCTCGCAGAGTTCGCGCAGGTAGTCCTCGGGCGTTTTTTCGGCGGGCGGATGGAAGGAGGGGAACTGCCGCTTCCCCAGGCCGAAGCTCTCATAATTCGGCTCGATCATCTCCGCGATTCGAGCCGAGGTGGCCAGCGCCTCCTCGTGGCTCGGCATCGCGGCGTACATCTCCTCGGGACTCCGGACGTAGAACTCGTGCGTGTCAAATCGCATCCGGGTCGGGTCGTCGAGCGTCTTGCCGGTGCTGATGCAGAGAAGAACGTCGTGCGCGTCGGCGTCGTCGCGGGTCAGGTAGTGGGCGTCGCTGGTCGCAACCAGCGGCAGGCCCATCCGTCGGGCGATATCGATCGCCCCCTCCGCGCAATCGTGCTGGATGGGGACGCCGTTGTCCTGGATCTCGACGTAAAAATGTCCGGCGCCGAAGACCTTTTCGTACCAGGCGCAGAGCCGCTCGGCCTCGGCCGTCTTCCCGTGAAGAATCAGGTCGGAGAACTCGGCGGAGGCGCAGCCCGAGAGGCAAATGAGCCCCTCGGAGTGCCGCTCGAGGATTTCCTTGTCGATTCGCGGCTTGTTGTAGAACCCCTCAAGGAACGAGAGGCTGGAGAGCCGCATCAGGTTGCGGAAACCGACGGCGTTTTTCGCCAGCAGGGTGAGGTGGAACGCATACTCCTCACCGGAAGAACCGCCCCGGGTCCGATCGGTCCGTCGTCCGGGCGCGACGTAGGCCTCGATCCCGATGATCGGGAGGACGCCGGCCCCTTTCGCCTCGCGGAGGAACTCCACCGCACCATAGAGATTGCCGTGATCGGTCAGCGCGATCGCCGGCATCCCCAGCGCCTTGACGTGCCGAACCAGATCGGGGAGCTGGCTGGCGCCGTCGAGCAGGCTGTAATGGCTGTGGCAGTGGAGATGGACGAACGGCGGAGTGGACATCGGCGGATGACTCGCTCGGATACAGTGGACATGCCCAGGCGCCTCCGGCGCCGGCCGTCCAATCCCCTGGGACATGCGCCACCCTGTCTCCCGGTGACCGGTCGTCTCCGCGGGTGAACTGGCGACCATGCCATTCTATCACGGGCGAGTACCGGCCCGAAGTGCTGCGGTCCGATCGAGGCCACCGACCCTCGCGGTCGTAACGGTGGCCGCTGTCCTCAGCGGTCGGGCAAAACAAAGCGCCCCCGAACTCCCTACGGAAGACCGGGGGCGATCCTGTCTCTTCTCGATTCTTTTTCGAGGCCGGGGGCGCAGGGAACTCCGGGGTCGGTCAGAGAGCGAATGCCGCGGTCCATCCGCGACGGTCGCCAGGCCCTGCGACTAAACTTCGACCAGTTCCGCCCGCGGTCCGGCGACCGGCTCGGCAGGATTTGAGGCGGTCTCGTGTCCCTGCACCAGGGCTCCGAGCTGGAGCGCCAGCAATCGATCCTCAGCCGTTGGGCCGCGGAGCAGATCGAGGAAGGCCTCGGCCCCGATGATGACGGCCTTCGGCTTGCTGTGAATCGTCAGGACGAAGCGAGTCTCGGTGTCTTCCAACGCGTCGAGTACCTTTGGCAGATCGCGATGAAGTTCACGACTTCCAATGAAGCGGACGCGGGGCTGGGAAGATGGCATCAGGATCCTCGGGCCGGGATCGGCCGCGATCAAGGGAATCGAGGCGATCAGACAGGAGCCGCCTCGTGAAGCGATGGGAAACTTAGATTACTCCGAGCCTGGACACCCCGTCAATCAGGGCCCAATCTTCTACTACGGAATTCACTGTCGATTTGTTTGTGAACCTTCGTTGAATCGCCGACGTGGACCAGAAGACGGGTGTCGCAGGGAGTGGCCCCGAGGTTATCTCGGATCGCCGGCCGGTTGCTTGATCTCACCACGGTCGCCAGCACCTGGGGACGTGGCCCGGGTGGGTTCTTCCGACTGGGGAGGTCTGGGGAAGATGTCGGCCAGGTCGATGTACCTGGAGTATTGCTCGACGAGCTTCTTGCGAATGGTCTGGGCCTCGGCGGTCCGGCCGGCCTGCTCGGCCCGGTCGGCGACCCGCATCTGCTCCTCGACGAGTCGACGCCGGTCCTGGATCGTGGCCTCCAGTTTCTCGGCGTGCTGGAGAGCCATGAGCCGCCACTTGCGCTCTTCCGGATCATTGAGGCGGAGGTTGCCGGCGAACTCACGCCACTTCTGGGCGGCGGTGATGTCGTCGCCGCGCTTTGAGGCCTCCTCGGCGACGGCGTGGGCGATCACGTAGAGCCGCTCCACCTGGTTGATCGGCTCGCCGAACTTGGTCTTCACCGGCGCCGTCAGAAGCTCGGACCGCGAGACGGCCTCGTTAAGGAGGATCCTGTCCCGCCACTTCGCGGTCTGTTCACGATAAGGATTCTGGGGGAACCGGCGGTCGAGCGGCTCGAGGTATTCGTCGCGGGCGGTGATCCAGTCGTGGCGTTCTTCGGAGGCCATCAGGGCCTCGGCGTGCTTGTAAAGATACTCCTGGCCAGGCGGCCAGACGATGTACGCGATCAGGGCGCCGACGGCGAGCAGCGCGGCGACCAGCAGGATCGTCTCGAGCCCAACTCGGCTGGATTCGACCTCGTCAACCTCGCCCGTCCGGAGGGTACGCGGCTTCGAGGTCAAGAAGGAACCGGTAAGCGACGAAAGAATCGGGGGAAGAAATGGTTTCTCCCCCCTTTCGGTGCGGATCTTTTCTGCAAAATTACAACGTAGGAGAGAGCGTCAGCGCGTGCGAGACAGCCACTCAAGAGTGGATTGTAAACAATCTCCACCTGCGTTATACCCCTTCTTAAGAGGGTATAAGTTATGGCCGAAAGACCTGTTGAATGTAGTGCATGTCAGAAGCCTGTGTGCTGCACCTATAAGGAGATCGTCAAAGATAC
>DAIDJI010000280.1 GCA_027451455.1 Planctomycetales bacterium
GTCGGCCTGCCGGCGCTGCCGGCGGAGTCGTACGCGACGGGGGAGAACCTGCTGGGAGTGGCCCTCAGCGCCCTGATGCGACAGCCGGCCGCTCGACAGGCCGAGCTCTACGCCGAGGGCTTGAAGCGGATCGCGGGCTCGGGCGAGAATGACTATCGACGGTTTCTGCTGACGGAGTGCCTGGAGGCGTACGCGGAGCTGGACGAGACCGAGAAGGAACGATTGCAGGCGCTGTTGCAGACCGAAGCCTATCGCGAGGTCAAGCCCCTCATGCAGACCACATACGAACGCGGCAAGGCCGATGCGCTTCACGAGGTCGAGCCCCTCATGAAGACCACTTACGAGCGCGGCAAGGCCGATGCGCTTCGCGAGGTCGAGCCCCTCATGAAGACCACTTACGAGCGCGGCATCGAGCAGGGCATGCGGCGGACGGCCCTGCGGCTCATGGCGAAGAAGTTCGGTCCTTTGTCGGCCGAGGTCGAGCGGCGGGTCGAGGCGCTCTCGCCCGAAGCGCTGGTCCGGCTCCAGCTCGACCTGCTTGATGCGCAGACCCTTGAGGAACTCCGCCTGGACGACTGATTTTCCCGGTCGTTCGGCGACGAGGCGAGCCCGGAACGAGGACGGACGGCACTCCGCAACAAGGTCCTGGCTGCGACCCCGGACACAACGGCCTGGTCCACCCAGGCCGGGGAGCGAGCCGGGTTCCCGTCGTGCCGTCCCCGAACGGAGTTTGGGGACCCCCGATTCCAAAAAGTGGGTGGAAACCCCGACCGGGGCCGGTTCGTACCTCCCTTTTTGGGATCGACGGACCACGACAAACGCAGAAAGCCGATCGAAGCCGGGATGCCCATCCAGGCCATCGCTCTCCTCAGTGGGCAACGCCCACCCGAAAAACCAACCAGCACCCGCACGAGTTCGCTCACGATACGGAGAGGGCCACCACCGCCAGATTCGGGTGCCCGTCGCCCGTTTCCGGCCAACCCGAGTCGGAAACCGCTCGGAGATCCACCAGCGCGCGCTGGCCCGCGGGTGGTCCGTGTCCTATAATGAGGGCGATTCTGGAGCGACGCCCGATTTCACCTCAAGGGCGAGTCCCATCGATGCCCGCAACCTGGCCCTCCGCATCCATGCCCCGACATTTCCGCGCCCGATGGGAGCAGCTTCGCCGGGGCGAATACGATCCCGAGGCGCTCCGGACCGTCCCCGCCTGGGGCCTCAGCCTGCTCCTCCACTCGCTCGCCATCCTGATCCTCGCCCTTTTGATCCGGTGGTCGCACCGCGCACCGGTCGCACCGCCCATTGAAGGCCAGCTCGTCAACACCCAGCTTGGCGACGTGACCTCTCTGGTCGACGCCAAACAGGCCGGCGACCCGTTCACTGTGGCCCAGTCGGCCGACCCGCCCTCGATCGGCCTCGATCCCGACCCGCACCTGAAGCTCGCCGGTCAGCCCGAGATGCCCAACCTGGTCCAGTACGCTCCTGTCCTGGCCGCTCCCACGCCGCTACTCGACCTGAAAAACCCGTCGATGGTCGGCGCCCGGTTCCCCGAGATCGCCATGAGCCTCAAGGCGCCGTTCTCGGGCCGGCAGGGAATGAACCGGGCCAGGCTCGTCCGTCGTGAGGGCGGCACGGCACAGTCGGAGAAGTCGGTCGAGGACGGCCTCGACTGGATCGTCCGCCACCAGCGTCTCGACGGCGGCTGGAGCCTCGACTACCACGAGCAATGCCAGGGCACCCCCTGCCCCTCGCGCCCGGTCATGGCGACCGACACCGGCGCTACCGGACTGGCCCTGCTTCCGCTCCTGGGTGCCGGCTACATTCACACCGTCAAGAGCAAGCATCAGGACGCCGTCCGCCGCGGGATCGGGTGGCTGGTCGACCACCAGCAGCCCGACGGCAACCTCTTCACCGGACCGCCCGGCATGGCCTACATGTACAGCCACGCCATCGGGACCATGGCCCTCTGCGAGGCCTACGGCCTTTCGCAAGACCCCCGGCTCAAAAAACCCGCCCGGCTCGCGATCGAGTTCATCACCAACGCCCAGGACCCCAGCACCGGTGGCTGGCGCTACTTCCCCGGCCAGGCCGGCGACACCTCCGTCTTCGGCTGGATGATGTTCGCCCTCCGAAGCGGTCGAGGCGCCGGCATCCCAATCCCCCGCCGCGTCCTCAAGGACTGCTCGAAATATCTCGACCTCGCCGCAGTCGACCGGAGCCGGGTCGCATACGCCTACCAGCCCGGACGCCCCGGCTCGATGATCATGACCGCCGAGGCTCTCCTCGCCCGACAGATCCTCGGCTGGCCCCGCAAAACCCCCGCACTCATCAAGGGCGCCTCGATCATCGCCCGCGACCTCGACACCAACCACGACCGAAACATCTACTACTGGTATTACGCCACCCAGCTCCTCCATAACATGAAAAACCAGGACTGGGACGACTGGAACCTCAAGGTCCGCGAGGGCCTCATCACCATGCAAATCAAGGACGGAACCTGCGCCAACGGAAGCTGGGACCCCGACTTCCCCGCCCAGGACGGCTGGGGCCAGCGCGCCGGCCGACTCTTCACCACCTCACTCTCTATCCTCACCCTTGAGGTCTACTACCGATACCTCCCGCTCTATCGCAACTACGACGAGGACCAGGAAAACGATGACCCCCTCCTCCGCGCCGAACGCGGCAAGAAATGAGAGCTTGTGAAAGTAGGACCATCGAGTCCGCCGTTTCTCAGACTCCTGATACCAGATCCCAGAAATCCAGGGGGTGCGTCGATCAGGAATCCCTCGGGAATCGGGAATCCGTTGGGAATCCCTCGGGAATCGGGAATCGATTTCTTCACCCCTCTCTTCACTCTCGTCTCCGAAGAAATACGTATGTGATGTTTGGATCGAGCGGCTTGACAGCGCCCTGTCCGTCAGTTAAATAATATGAATCTTGTGGCGCGCCTCTTCCGCGTCGCACGATCGAGCCTGAACGGACAACTCGGCTCGCCGAACATGACGATCCGGATCGCCCCTTTCTCCGTGGCGATCCCGCCGATTGGCGACTCTCTCCATCCGGACACAGGTCGTCGAGCCGGCCGAACCCTCGGACTGCCCTCTCCGTATCCCCCGGATGACCTCGACCTGAGCCCTGGCTTCCGTCCAATCCATCCCGTTCCCCCGCGGATGAGGCGATCGGGATCGGAACCAGGCTTTTGCCGTCGCTCGCCCGACTGGGGTTGTCTGTCTCGATTTTGTTATCATCCATGGAAATTCAAGGCCGAGGCTGGCCAGAGATGGGCCTGTGCCCTGGCGCATTATGCCCTTGTGGAGTAGACTCCCATGCGTACGAATGATCCCTGTCCTCGCCCTCGTTTGGCGTTCACGCTGATCGAGTTGCTGGTCGTCATCGCCATCATCGCGGTTCTGATCGCGCTCCTCCTGCCTGCCGTGCAGGCGGCACGCGAGGCCGCCCGCCGTTCGCAGTGTACCAACAACCTCAAGCAGATCGGCCTGGCCGTCGCCAATTATGAAAGCGCCAACGCGATCTATCCGATCGGAATCCAGGCTTACGGCCCGCAGGACAAAGCCTACGGTTGCTCGCTGACGAGCAACGGCATGAGCCGCCTGCACACCGTCTTCACCTATATCCTGCCCTACATGGAGCAGGCCCCGATCTACAACGCGATCAACTTCAGCTTCCCGGCTGGTGCCTCGATTGGCGGTCAGTACTTCGGGGTTGACCCCGGGCAGGTCCAGTACACGGCGCTCTCCTCGACGATCAATCCTTACCTCTGCCCCGACGACTCGCTCCGAACCCCGCGTTCCGGCCACCCGCCCGACGTCAACGAGCCTTACTCGCAGACCTCCTACGCGGCGAGCTTCGGCACCTGGGACGTCTGGCACTGGTGGTATGGCTGCCCGACCCAGATCCAGGGCGACGGCGCCTTCGCCTTCGACACGTCCTACACGATCGCGGCGATCACCGACGGCCTGAGCAACACGATGTTCATCGGCGAGATGTCGCGGTTCGCCAACGATCCCGACCCGTTCTTCAACTTCTGGAACCGCGGCGGATACTTCGGCGCCCGATCGTCCCTGACCCCCGGCGTGACCCGCCCGCAGGCCTGCACCTCAACGGCCGCCCGGCTCAACGCCCCGCTGGCAATCCCCGACGTCCCGGCGACCATCGGCGGCCCCAACTATGTTGACGGATGGCTGTATGCCCCAATGGGCGCCCGGGTCCTCAACGAGGGGCAGTACAGCTTCCGAAGCCTCCATCCCGGCGGGGCCAACTTCGTCTTCGGCGACGGCTCGGTCCACTTCATCAAGAACACGATCAACATGGGCAACCTTCAAAACTTCACCGTCCCCGGCGGAAGCTCTCCGCCGCCAGGCGCCCAGATCGGGATCTACCGGGCCCTCAGCACCCGAGCCGGTGGCGAGGCCCTCAGCGCCGACTCGTATTGATATCGAGCGATCGACCAGGGCCGGGCCCACGGGCCCGGCCCCTCGTTTTTTCTGACTCCCGATTCGAGGAACCTTCATGCTCCGACGAACCCTCCTGGCAATCGCCCCTCTGGCCACTCTGACCCTTACCGGCTGCAACCACTCGGACGAGCTACCCACGGTCCCATCCCCGCCGCCGCCCGGCTCGGTCAAGGCGGAATCCGGCGGACCGTCCACCCTCCCACCCGAGGCCGCCGCGAAGCTCAAGAGCCAGGGCATGCCGGTCATGAAATCCGACGTGCAGGCCAACTGAACCCAAATCGATCGCCCAAACCATCCCAGGGCCCGCCCGGCCAACCGCCGGCGCGGGCCCTTCGCATCTCCGAATCCAGGCGATCCCAGGGTGGGAAAGAGAAAGACAGCTTCCGGATCGCTTTCACATCCTCCTGGATTCGATCCTCTGCGAGAATGGCTTTCGAACTACCATCCGCGGACGGCCGCCAAGCGGAACCGCCCTTCCGCCAGAGTACCAGGCAGAGACCTTCCGCGGGCTCGTGTATCAGGGGGAAACAATGACCGCCTCGGCGTCGATGGAGAAGCTGAACCGGGCGCTCCGGCAAAACTCGCTCGTCCGGATCATCGAGCAGTTCGGCCGCGAGCATCCCGAGGCGCACCTGAAGGACCTGGTGGTCGACGCGTCTGGACCAGGACGCCGGATCGTGGTCAACGGCCGAGAACTCATCCATTTCGGCTCCGACAGCTTCCTTGGGCTCGATCAGGACCCTCGCGTCCAGGAGGCGATCCGACGCGGGATCGAAAAATGGGGAACCCACAACGGCGCCTCCCGGGCCTTCGCAAGCGTCCGGGCCAACATCGAGGCCGAGGAGAAGCTGGCCGACTGGCTGGGGGTCGAGTCGGTCCTGATCCTTCCCTCGGTCATGCTCACCAACCTCGGCGCCATCCCGGGCCTGGCCGCCAGGCAAGACGCGATCGCCCTGGACGAGCAGGCGCACAGCTCGATGCAAGAAGCCGCCAAGATCGCCCGCCAGAACGGCGCGAAGGTCGCCACCTTCGCCCACAGCGACCCCGCCGCACTCGAGAAGACACTCCGATCGCTCCGCCCCTATCGATCGGCGATCGTCTGCATCGACGGCGTCTACAGCATGAGCGGCCGAATCCCCCCCATGGCCAACCTCGACGCCGTCGCCCGCGCCGCCGACGCGGTCCTCTACATCGACGACGCCCACGGAACGGGCGTCCTCGGACCGCAGGGGCAGGGAACCGTCCTGCAAGCACTCGGCAATTATGAGAATGCCTTCGTCATCGGCTCCCTCTCGAAGGCGTTCTCTTGCGCCGGCGGGTTCATCGGCGGACCAGCGTCTTTCCATCGACTACTGAAGATACGGTGTAATCCTTATATTTTCGGAGGTCCGGTGGTCCCGCCGTACCTGGAGGCGATCGGGGTGGTGATCGAGATACTCCGGTCCGAGGAGTATCCAAAGCTCCGAGCGCGGCTGGACGCGGCGATCCGTCGCCTGACCAGCGGCCTGGCCGACCTGGGGCTTGTGGTGATGGGCGCCGTTACGCCGATCATCTCGGTCCTGATCGGCGACGAGGCCGAGACTCTTCGCGCAGGCAAGTATTTATTCGACCGAGGATATTACGTCCAGTCGGTTCTGTTCCCGGCGGTCCCTTACCATGCCGGCGTCCTGCGGATTCAGTGCAACGCCAACCACCGCGAGTCGGAGGTCGAGGGCCTGATTGAAGCCTTTGCCGAGCTCTCGCGATCGATGGAGCTACCCCGGCCCGGCCGCCGAGGAGGCGTATCATGATGGGTGATCGTGGACGCGTTCTTCTCCTGATGACGGCGGCGGTGATCGCCCTCTCGCTGGGCGAAACCGCGCTGGCGAAGGGAATGAAAAGTCCCGTGGAGTCTCGTGGGGACTGGATTGGCCAGGCGTGGGCGATCGCCCGAAACGGATGGGTCATCGCGGGCGTGGTCCTGCTGGCGGTCCATCTTTTGCTCTACCTGATGGCTCTCCGCCGGGCCGATCTGAGCTTTGCCCTGCCGATGACGGCGGCCTCGTATCCGCTCTCGGCGCTGATGGCGCGGTTCTATCTCCGCGAGGATGTGGGGACCTCGCGATGGCTCGGGACGCTCCTGATCGCCCTCGGCGTCGCGATTGTGGCACTCGGTGAGGAACGGTGAGAGATCAGCGGGCCGAGGGTTTCCCTCCGGCCAGGAAGCTGATGAGGTCAGCGAACTCGGCCGGCGAGAGGGCCTCGGCGGCGCCGGCCGGCATGATCGAAGCGGTGGCCGTCTTGCGGACCTCGACGTCGCGCTTCGGAAGTCGCGCGATCCGGGCCTCAGCGTCGGCCAGGTCGATCGACTCGTCGGTCTCAGCTCGGACGATCCCCGAATGCAGGCGGCCGTCCCTGGTAGCGATCGACACCGGCTGATATCCGACCGCGATCCGGCTCGACGGCTCCAGCACCGATCGGACCAGCTCGGCCCGATCATACTTCCGGCCGATCCCGGCAAGGTCGGGACCGATGGTCGCGGTCCCCCGGCCGCCGACCGAGTGGCATCGAGCGCAATCGAGGCGTCGCTGGTCGAAGAACAGGGCCTCACCCCGGCGAGGATCTCCCTCGTGCTTCATCGCGAAATCGCGGAGCATC
>DAIDJI010000281.1 GCA_027451455.1 Planctomycetales bacterium
AGAGAGCACAGAGAAAGACCGAGAGACAGACTATTGCAAAAGAACCCATTTGTCGAATCTGGCCAGATGGGTCTTCTCCTGTATTTCCCTCTGTGCTCTCTGTGTCCTCTGTGGTGAATCATCCGAAGCAGCGATCGATCCAGGCGGAAGTCATGCAAATCAGAATTCACCACAGAGGACACAGAGAGCACAGAGAATAAGACCGAGGGACAGATTATTGCAAAAGAACCCATTTATCGAGTATAGCCACAACCAGCGAAATGGGTCTTCTCCTGTATTTACCTCTGTGCTCTCTGTGTCCTCTGTGGTGAATCATCCGAATCGGCGATCGATCCAGTCGGGGGTAAAGCGGGCCAGAGATTCGACGATGTCGTCGGCGCCGGCCTCGCGGAGCTGGTCGGGCTGATAGGTCGTGGCGACGCCGACGGCCCGCATCCCGGCGCCCCTGGCCGATTGGATGCCCGCGGTGCTATCCTCGATCACCAGGCAGGAGGCCGCGGCGAGGTCGTCGCCGAACCGCGAGCGCAGGGCCTCAAGCGCCAGCAGGTAGCCGGCGGGATGCGGCTTGCATTGGTCCGTGTCCTCGGCCGAGACGATCGCGGCGACGCAGTCTCGACAATCGAGCCGGCGGAGGGCGTACTCGATCTCCGGGCGGAGGGCGCCGGAGTTGATCGCGACCGGCCAGCGCGCTGAGATCGCCCGCAGGATTTCGGCCGCCGCAGGGAAGAACACCAACCCCTCCTCGGCCACCTCGACGTATCGCCGCGCCTTCCGGGCGATCAGGTCGTCGAGCCGGGCGCGGTCGGCCGACTGACCGACGTCTCGGAGCGCAGCGTCAAAGCAGCCGCGGTCGTCGTAGCCGAGGTACTTCTCGTGATAGTCGCGCTCGGTGATGAAGACCCCTTCCTGGGCCAGCACCTCCTGGAAAAGCGCGAAGTGCACCGATTCGTCGTCGATCAGCACGCCGTTGAAGTCGAAGATAACCGCGGAGATCCCCATTCGCTCGCTGTCCCGTTGCTGTTCCTGGGAGAATGGTCCGGCCCGGTTTCCAGAATCCAGAAACCCGTTTTTCGATTCCCGATTCACGATTCCCGATTCCCGATCGAAGAGACAATCACGGCTCAAAAAAGGAAAATGAGCGATCGAGCCGACATCGGCGCGGCCGATCCCGCGGATCAGATGGCCTCGGGACCTCGCTCGCCGGTTCGGATCCGGACGCAATCGGCAAGCGGCAAAACGGCGATCATTCCGTCGCCGATCATGACGTCAGGCCCGCTCCGGCTCGCCTCGAGGATCGCCCGGATCGTCGGCTCGACGAAGTCCTCATTCACGGCGATCTGCAACTCAATCTTCCGAAGGACGTTCACCGTGACCTCGTGGCCCCGGTAAAGCTCGGGCGAACCCTGCTCTCGGCCAAAACCCTGCACATCCATTACCGTCAACCGGAAGACCTCCACCTTCGAGAGAGCCTCCTTCACGGCCTCAAGCTTCGTCGGCTGAATGACGGCAATGATCAGTTTCATTATTTTTTTGTTCTTTGTAATTGGTAATTGGTAATTGGTAATTTGTTATTAGTACGCTGACGCGGATCTCCTCGGCTGGGATTAAGTGGGGTCACTTGAGAGAGTCCACGAGAACACTCGGGGCGGCAGCCCCACCAATTACCAATTACCAATTACCAATTACCAATTACCAATTACCAATTACCAATTACAAAACGAGCGCTCCGCCTGAGCAATGGTCGGGGTTGCCGAACTTCTCGATGTGGTGGCCCATGCCGTGGGCAAGGGCGAGCAGCAGGCGGTTGTGCGGGATCTTCTTCAGCTTGAGCGAGCGCCCCATCTGGAAGCCCAGGCCGCCGCCGACCAGCACGAATGGGATGTCGTCGAGCGTGTGCGAGTTCCCCTTGCCCAGCTCGTTCGTCCAGACGATCGTCGTGTTGTCGAGCAGGCTCCCCGGGCCGCCCGGCTCGGGAGTTTCGGCAAGCCGCTTCGCCAGGTAGGCAAGCTGCTCGCAGTACCACTTGTTGATCTTCGTCAGGCTCTCCTGCGACTTCTGATTGCTGTCCGGGTGATGCGAAAGCTCGTGGTGGCTCTCATCGACGCCGACCCACTTCATCCGGGCCTGGCCGACCGAGTTGGTGAATTGCAGGGTCGCCACCCGGGCGAAGTCTCCGGCGAAGGCGCCGACCATCAGATCGATTTGCATTCGGCTGAGCTTCGGCATTTGCTCGTTGGCGTGGCGAACGCCCGGCTCGAGCTCGGGAACCGGGTGGTCGAGCGTCTCGTTCTTCTGCTCTTTTAGCTCCTGCTCCATCTCGCGGACGAACGTGGCGTGCTCGTCGAGCAGGTGGCGATCCTCCGTACCCACCGCTGATCGGACTTTTTTCAGGTCTTCCTGCAACTCGTCGAGGATGCTCTTGAGGCTCTCGCGGTCCTTCATTCGGCCGTAGAGCTTGGCGAACATCTGGTACGGGTCGTCGATCGGGGCGATGGGTTTGTTCGGGCCGGCGTAGACCATCCGACTCCAGGTGTCGGCCCGGTCGGGGACCATCACGCCGAACTCCAGCGAGCCGAACCGGGTGCGGGTCGAAGAGCCGCGCTGAAGGTGGTTGCGGATCTCCTGGTCGATCGAGATCCCCTTGGCCCAGCCGGCCGGCGTATCGGAGCCGCCCTGGATATTCCCCGGGAACAGCTCGATTCCGGTGAGGAGGCAGCCCATGCCCCGCATGTGGTTGTCGCCGTCGCCCCGGAGCTTGTCGCAGAGCCCGTGCAGGATCAGCGTTTTGTCCTTGAAGGGCTCAAGCGGCTTGAGACTCTCCTTCAACTGGAACGACGATCCCTCCTCGTCGGGCCAGAACGCCGAGGGAATCACGCCGTTGGGGCTGAACATCACCACCATCCGGCGCTTTCGCTCCGACTGGTTGGCGAACCCGAGCCCGGGCAGGTTCAGAATGAAGGGGAGGGCCGACGCCCCGATGCCCAACTCGCGGATGAACTCGCGGCGACTTCCCTCGAATGTCCGGGCCATGGGATTGCTCCTATCGGGTGGGCCGGTGATCGGGCTTACGGCTTCCTCGGGGCCAATGCCGACGAGGTCGCGATCTCGACCATCAATTCGCGAAGATGATAACCCTTCGCCGCGAACGCTTCACGGAGGTCGACCAGTTCGGTCCGGCTGAAGGCGCGGATCGGCTGCTTGACCAGATAATGGAACAACTGCTGAACGAGTGCATTGTGCGCTTCCTCACTCTCCGCGACAAACTCAGCGAGGGAAGCGGCGCCGTCGAACTGGACCGGCTCACCGGTCCGGGACTCGTACGAACCGGTGGCATCCACCGGCCGGTTCATCTCCTGGTCCCGGTATCGGCCGATCGCGTCGTAATGCTCCAGCGCGAAGCCGAGGTGGTTGATCATGGTGTGGCACGACTGGCACGCCTCGGGCTTCGTCTGCAATTCGACGCGCTGGCGGGTGGTGAGGCCCGGATGGAGGTCGGCGGCAAGCGGGGCCACGGCGATGGGCGGGGGCCGAAGCGGGCGGCCGAGCACGCTCCGCATCAGGAAGACCCCGCGGTGGATCGGCGAGCTCGACGCCGTGTAGGCAAAGCTCGAAAGCAGGTACGGGTGCGTCAGCACGCCCGACCGATTTCCGGGGGCGGCCTCGATCTTCCGGAACGGTGCATCGGGCGGCAGGTCCACGCCGTAGAACCGCGCCAGGCGGCCGTTGAGATACAACGCCTTCGACCGGAGCAGGGTGCGGAAATCGGCCGATGGGTTGTCCAGGACCTCGCCGAGTGCCAGCTCCAGCGAGTCGCGAAGGTCGGAGATCACGGCCTCGTCGAAGCCGGGGAAGAGCTTCGGATCCTTGGCGATCTCGGCACCCTGGTCGACGCGGAGCCATTGCAGGAGGAAGGCATGCAGCTTGTCTCGGGCGCGGAGGTCGGCGACCATCCGCCGGGCCTGGTCGGCGACCTGCTCGCGGCGGGCGAGTTGGCCCGACGCCGCCGCATCGCGCAGGGCCTGGTCGGGGATCGAGTCCCAGATCGTGAACGAAAGACGCGAGGCCACGTCAAACGCATCGGGTGCCCCGGTGCCGACCTCCCGGTAGAGGAACCTCGGCGACTTCAGCACCAGGAGGACGACCTTCTTGGCGATCCCCTTGCGGTCGTGGCTGCCCTGGAAGTGTCGGTCGATGTAGAGCTTCCGCAACTCATCCGGGAGTGGCCGGCGGAAAGCTCGCTCGGCGAACTGGGTGCAGAAGCCGCGGAGTTTTCGGTCGCGGTCGGCGTCGGTGTCGGCCTCGCGAATCCCGGCGAGTTCGTCGAGGTTCTCGGCAATGTAGTCGGCGGCCTCGATGGCACCGTCGGTTGTGGCGTGCTCCCACTCCTTCGAGATCGAGGTCCCGCGCTCGTATCCCATGCTCCGGTCGTCGGGCGGGAACGGCGAGGTCGGGACATAAACCCGGGGTGCATCGGCCACCGAGAGCGCCCGCGCCGGGATCGTCGAAAGGACGTGCTTCGGAACCCTCCAGAGCAGTTCGATCGACGCGGTCTTGTCGTCCTTGCCGCGGGCGAGCTCCAGCCGGATCGGGTACATCCGGCCGCCGAGCATCGTGATCGAGGCGTGATACTCGGTCTCGTTGCCCGACTTCACCGACTGGTCGATCAGCGGCCTGTTCGGATCGTTGACCCAGAGCCGGACGGCGTTCTCGGAGCGGACGACGAACTCGTACTCGCCGGTCTCGGGCGCCAGGACCGAGCCCTGCCAGCTCACCCGGTACTCCTGCGAGAACGGCCGGAAGAGGGCCAGCGGGACGGGAAGCCCGGGAAGCGGGATGTAATGTCGGGAGGCTTCCTTGACCGCATTTTGCGCCGGGATGGGACTCTCGCCGCCGAAATGGAACCGAACCTCGGGGTCGACCCGCTCGAAGTCGCCGCCGAGTCCGCCGCCGCCTCGCCTGCTGCGTCGGCCGGCGGCGTAATTCCCCTTCAGCCCGCGCTGATCGCCCCACTGGGGGGTCCATCGGAAGCTGCCGACGAGGTCGGCCAGGGCGTTGCGGTACTGGCGGACAGTCAGTCGCGAAAGCTCGATCCGGGCCGGCCGCATCGGGTGCTTCGCCTGGGCGGCCTTCGAATAAAAGGCGTCGTAGACGTAAGCGGCGACCTTCTCGGCGTCGGGGCCCTCGCAGGTGCCGGGATCGTCCTCGGGCATGGTCTCGGCGATGTAGCGGGTCAGCCGGGGCAGGGTCCGATCGCCGATCAGCGGGCGGGGGAAATGGTCGTCGGATCCCTCGCCGTTGGCCCCGTGGCACGAAACGCACATCTGCCGGTAGATCTGCTCGCCCGTCCTCGACCCTTTCTCGCGATCGGCGGCCGACGCCGATCCGAGGGCGAGGCCAAGGCCAAGGATCGCCCCGAGGGCGAGGCCGAGTCGGAATGGAAACCCGGTCCTGGCAGGACGTTCGATCGCGACGGGGAGAAGCTTCGGCATGGCGGGGCCACCCTGGGCGGGGCATTCTGAGCGCGGGTTGCGCCCGATTCCAGCAGGAGACGAGACGCCTAGTTCAAGGATCGGCGACAACCAGGTGGGGATCGTCCCAACTTCGACGCGAGGCGTGGCGTCGCGGCCTCGGGACAATGCGGGGCGAGGCAAGCCCGCCGATCCACCTTCCCGTTATAACCGGCTTGCGAGCTTCCCGCAAGTGGCGCACCGATCCGATCGCATCGGATCGAGGGTGGACATCCACCGAATCTCTTCGGCAGGTCGTTCGGAAATTGTTCGTCGATGGCTGGCGCCGCCCGTGCAGACTGCGACCCGGCACCTCGATCCGCGCGATACGTTGCCCGACGCGCCCCCGGCGATTATTCTCCAAGAATCGTTAAACAACGCTCGGTGTGGGATGGCGGGAGGAGGCGACCATGAAGACCGGGCCTCGCGAGATGAGTCGGCGTCGGCTGCTGGTGGTCGGGGCTCTCGGCGGGCTCGGGCCGACGCTTCCCGCCCTCTTGCGGGCGGAGGAGGCGGCGGCGGCGTTCGATCGCGATCGTGATCGTGATCGCGATCGTGAGGTCGACGGCGGTGCTCCTCGATCGTTGATCCGGTCGTGCATCCTGGTCTTCTATTACGGCGGGCCGAGCCAGATCGACACCTTCGACATGAAGCCGGGCGCGCCGGCGGAGGTTCGGGGCGCGTTCGGGTCGATCGCGACGCGTGCGTCGGGGCTGAGGATTTGCGAGCACCTGCCGCGGACGGCCCAGGTGATGGACCGGCTTGCGATCCTTCGGGCGATGCACCACCCGATGACCAACCACAATGCGGCGGCGTTCGCGGCGCTCTGTGGTCGGAGTCCGCGGAAGGGAGACCTGGAGCTGCTCGGTAGTGATCGGAACGATCCGCCCTGCCTTGGAGCGGCGCTCGCCGCGATGTTGCCGGCCCGGCCTGGTCTGCCGACCTCGGTGGCGATGCCGCACGTCCTTTACAACGTGGTCCGGCTTCCTGGCCAGGACCCGGGGTTCCTCGGCTCGTCGAGGGCGCCGTTCCAGGTCGACGGCGATCCCTCCGCGCCCGGGTTCCGCCTGGATGACCTTCAGCTCGCCGACGGCCTGACGATTGACCGGCTCGACCGCCGCGCGGATCTGCTCAGGCGGCTCGACGACCGTCGGCGTGCCTCGGAGCGATCGGCCCCGCGCGACGCTTACACGGCGAGGGCGATGGACCTGCTCCACTCGCCGGCCGTCCGGCGGGCGTTTGACCTCTCGGCCGAGGACCCGAGGCTCCGCGACCGATACGGGCGGAACAAGCTGGGGCAGTCGCTCTTGCTGGCGCGTCGGCTGGTCGGGGCTGGGGTCCGGTTTGTCACGGTCTACGACGGCCAGCACAACGGCCAGCTCGCGAACTGGGACGCCCATGCCGATGTCTTCGCCCGTCACAAGGACGCGCTGCTTCCGCCCGCCGACCGGGGGTTTGCCGCGCTGATCGACGACCTGACGTCGCGTGGGATGCTCGACGAGACGCTGGTGATCGCGATGGGAGAGTTCGGCCGGACACCCCGGGTGAACGCTCAGGCGGGTCGCGACC
>DAIDJI010000282.1 GCA_027451455.1 Planctomycetales bacterium
AAAATCTCGTTCTTGGCGGCACGGGCGGTGAAGCTCGGCTCGAGGAGGTTCTTGGTCGCTATCTGGATGGCCTTGCCACCGTCGCCCTCAGGCTTTTTCGCCGCCGCGGCCTTCTTGCCCGGCTGCGGCAGCGCGGTGGTTGTCGGACCTTCCAGAAGCGACTGGATGCTCCTTCGATCGGTGAGCTGGGCCGCCAGGCCGCGCACGATGCGATCGATCAGCGTCGTGTCGATCCGGTTGTTCGGGCTCTGGGCCATCTCCTTGACCCGGAGCAAGTCCTGGTTGCTGAACGGGGCGCTCGTCAGCGGACGAAGCTTGCTGATGTCGAGGACCGCTTCCGCGTTCGGGTCCTTGAAGACCTCGACCGGCGCGACCCGCTTCGACTTATCATCGTTGTCGGTGTCAGGGGCCCCGGCGACGTCAGGGGCCGCAGCGGCGGCATCCTTCGCCTGGGTGTCGTCCCCGGCGTCCTTCTTCGGGGTAGCCTGCGCCTTCGGAGGCGCCGGCTGTGCCGTCGCGACCGGAGCGGCCATCAGCAGGAGGAAGCCGGCCGGGACGACGGCCGCCATGGCCCGCGGCCATCGCGATCCCCATCGACTGCGGTGAAGCACGTCAGCCATATCGGCGAACCTCGTCAGGAACAGAACGCGGGGGAACATCTCAGGTCGAAGAACGGGGGGCCAACACAAACCCGGCCAGATCGGCCGACGCGATGGCCGCGACCGTGCAGGAATGGAACCGCGCGGCGGATATCCCAGGAACGGGACGATCGTCAGAGCCCGGGACGATCGACCGATCTCATGCAGAACTCGGCACTTCCATCAATTCGGTGTCCATTCAACCTAACCCGCACCGCTCGCCCTGTCAAGTCGCCGGACGCCGTCGGGGCCGGGCCAGGGCGCGGTCGTGCCGATCCCGCCCCTTGCCCCGTTCTTGGACGCCCCGACCAGCCGGTCCGTTCCCGTCGGTTCTTCGATTGAGCGCCACGGGCCCCGATCGTAAAATATCGGTGTCTGTGAGCATGGCATCCTCCGACTTCCTGGGGCGACTTCCCGAATGATCCCGCGCCGTTATGTGTTCCCGGGCGTCCTGGAGATGAATTATCAGTCCGGCCGCCGGATGGGCGTGAACGTCTACCTCATCGACGGCGGCTCGGAGTTTGCCCTCATCGACGTCGGCTTCCTCGACGAACTCACCGACGTCCTCGAGCTCATCCGGCAGATGGATTTCAGCCTCTCCGCCTGCAAGATGATCATCGCGACCCACGCCGATGTCGACCACACTCAGGGCCTCGCCCGCGCCCGCGAGATCCTGAAATGCGAGGTCGTCGCCCACCCGCGCTCCGTTCCCGCCATTGAGGAGGGAGACGAGGTTCTCACCTACGCCCGGATCGACGCCCAGGGCATCCACATCCCGATGCCCCGCTGCAAGGTCGACCGGACCATCGACGAGGGGGACACGATCACCGTCGGCGACCGCGAACTGACCGTCTGGAGCACTCCCGGCCACACCGCCGGCCAGCTCGCCCTCCGGATGCAGAATCTTCTCTTCTCTGGCGACAACATCTTCCGAGATGGCTGCGTCGGCGTGATCGATGCCCACCACGGCTCCAGCCTCGTCGACTACATCGAGAGCCTGACCCGCATCCGCAACTCCGACGTCGAATATCTGCTTCCCTCGCACGGCCCGATCTTCCGGAAGGATAACCGCCTCCTCGACGCTACCCTTGAGCGACTCAGGGGTTATACCCATATGTCCGACTTCGGCACCTGTGCGGTCGACTGGCCCCTCATGGATGATTGGGAGGAAGAGCTGGCGAGCGGGCAGTTCCGGTTCTAGCGGATCGAAACGCAACCCGAAGCCGAGGGACAGATCCCGTGCAAAAGAATTTTAAGGAAGGCCTGGCGTTTCGGGGCTGCGCTCGACGGATGCGGCTGTGCGTACGTATTCTCTGATGGGCCCGAACGCGCGGAGGGCCGGGCGGTCCGATGGCGGCCGTCGGATCGGAGCCGGGCGACGCTGACCTTCCCGTCCCGAGTCCTGCGACGGGTCCGCCTACCTGGGGTCGATCTCGATTGCGATTTTCACTAAAATCCGCGAGCCCTGATCGGATTTCAGGGCGTCTTCGAAAGGCAAGGATGCGTCGACACCTGCGAGCCCTGGTCCTCGCGACCGCTTTCCTCTCGTCTGCGATCCTGCCGACCTCGGCCATCGCGGGTGGGTCCTCCGAGCGCGAGGTCTTTCAGCAAGTCGTTTCGCCGTTCCTGGCGAAGCACTGTGCTGGCTGCCACGGACCGGGCAAGGCGAAGGCCGGGCTGAACATCGAGACGCTGGGCATCGAGGACTCCATCCGGACCCGCCGCAAGGCCTGGTCGCGGGTGCAGGAGTATATCGAGGGCGGCCTGATGCCGCCCGAGGACAGCCCCCAGCCCGAGAAGGCCGAGGCCAACCGCGTCGCGCACCTCATCAAGCAGGCGCTCGACCGAGACGACTGCGCCCGCCCTCCCGACCCGGGCCGGGTGACCATCCGTCGCCTCAATCGAGTCGAGTACAACAACACGATCCGCGACCTCTTCGGGATCGACGACCGCCCGGCCGACGAGTTCCCCTCGGATGAAGTGGGATACGGGTTCGACAATGTCGGCGACGTCCTGGCTCTGCCCCCACTCCTGATGGAGCGATACCTGGCGGCGGCCGAGCGGGTCGCCGAGCGGGCGATCGTCGCCGACCTGTCGCCGGGCCAGCCGAGGCCCGAGTCGCACCGCCGCATCCTCTTCCGCGAGCCAGCCTCGGCAGGCGAGTTTCCCGATGCCGCCCGCGCGATCCTCGATCGCTTCGCCAGCCGGGCCTACCGACGCCCCGTCACGCCGCCCGAGCTCGACCGCCTTCTGTCCATTGTCCAGGTCGCACTGGCCGATGGCGAGAGTTTCGAGCGGGCCATCCAGCTTGCCGTCCAGGCGGTGCTGGTCTCGCCCAATTTTCTCTTTCGCGTCGAACTCGATTACCGCCCACGCAACCACCCGGAAGACAGCAACAGCCTGAGGCGCGGCGTCGAACCGATCGGAGGATACGAGATCGCGTCCCGTCTCTCGTATTTCCTCTGGAGTAGCATGCCCGACGACGAATTGCTCCGGCTGGCCGGCCAGGGGAAGCTCCGATCCCCCGAGGTCCTCGCGGCGCAGGCCAGGCGGATGATCGACGATCCCCGCGGCCGGGCTCTCGTCGACAACTTCGGCGGCCAGTGGCTCCAGATCCGGAACCTGCGGACGATCAGCCCCGACCGCGAACGCTATCCCGCCTTCGACGAGCCGCTCCGCGAGGCGATGTTCCGCGAGACCGAACTGTTTCTGGCCGAGGTCTTCCGCGAGGACCGCAGCCTCCTCGACCTGATCGATGCCGACTATACCTATCTGAACGAGCGACTGGCCCGGCATTACGGCGTTCCCGGCGTCGTCGGACCCGAGTTTCGCCGCGTCCGCCTGGCTGGAACCGCCCGAGGTGGGCTGCTCACCCAGGCGAGCGTCCTGACGGTCACCTCGAACCCCAATCGAACATCACCCGTCAAGCGAGGTCGATGGGTACTGGAACAGATCCTCGGCGCACCTCCGCCGCCCCCGCCGCCGGATGTCAAGCCGCTCCGGGATGACCGGGTCGTCCAGACAGCGCTGACAGTCCGAAAGCGGCTGGAGCAACATCGGGCTCAGCCAAGCTGCGCCATCTGCCACAACCGCCTCGATCCCCTGGGCTTCGGCCTGGAGAATTTTGACGGGGTCGGAGCCTGGCGCGAGAAGGACGCCGGACAGCCGGTCGATTCCTCCGGAACACTCCCCTCGGGCCAGTCGTTCCGCGGTCCGACCGAGCTGAAGTCCATCCTCAAGGGCCGTCCGCGCGAGTTTGCCCGTTGCCTGACCGAGAAAATGCTGACCTACGCCCTCGGGCGCGGGCTGGAAGAATCCGATCACTGCGCCGTCGATCGGATCGTCAAGGATCTGGAGGCCAACGGCTATCGCTCCGGAGTGCTCCTTCGGGGTATCGTGACAAGCGAGCCGTTCCTGAAACGGCGCTACTGAACATGGCCTGGAAACACCGGACAGGGACGGTGACAGGAGAACGAGTCGTGAACAAGCGGTCGGTGGAACTCACGCGTCGTACCGTTTTGCGCGGGATGGGGGCGGCGATTGCGCTCCCCTGGCTCGAAGCGATGGGGCCGGCGGTGAGACAGGCCGCAGGTGCACCGGCCGGCTCCGAGATCCCCCGCCGGATCGCCTTCCTGTACGTACCCAATGGCGTCCACATGCCCGACTGGACGCCTGCGGAGGCGGGAGCCAACTTCCGACTCCCGCCCACCCTCGGCGCCCTCGAGCCGTTCCGCCAGGAACTCATCGTACTGAGCGGCTTGCAGCAGCAGAACGCCTCGCCGATGGGCGACGAGGGAGGCGATCACGCCCGTTCTCTGGCCTGCTTCCTCACCGGCGCCCACCCGCTGAAGACCGATGGAGCCAACATCCGTGCCGGAGTCTCGATCGACCAGGTCGCGGCCAACCAGATCGGCCACCGGACCCGGCTCCCCTCGCTGGAGCTGGGAATCGACCCATCGGCGCAGGCCGGGTCGTGCGACTCGGGGTATAGCTGCGCCTATTCGTCGAACATCTCCTGGAAATCGGAAAACATGCCGATGGCCAAGGAGATCAACCCCGGCCTGCTCTTCGACCGCCTCTTCGGCGCCCGGAACCGCGACGCCTCGCCGGCCCTCCGGGCCCGCCGCGAGCGCCGGCAGCGGAGCGTCCTGGACTTCGTTCGCGAGGACGCCAAGCAACTCCACGCACAGCTCGGCTCGAACGATCGCCACAAGATCGATGAGTATCTGGGAGCCGTCCGCGAGATCGAACGCCGGATCGAGCAGGCCCGCGCCTTCGATATCGGCGACCGACGCCCCGAGCCAGGGATCGCACGGCCCGGCGGCGTCCCGGCCGACCATCGCGAGCATATCCGCCTGATGCTCGACCTCCTCGCCCTGGCATTCCAGGCCGACGTGACCCGGATCGGCACCTTCATGTTCGCCAACGAGGCCAGTAACCGCGCCTATCCGTTCCTGGGCGTCCCCGATGGACACCACGACCTCTCCCACCACGGCAACGACCCGAAGAAGCACGAAAAGATCCGGACGATCAACCGGTTCCACGTCGAGCAGTTCGCCTACCTCCTCAGCCGCTTGAAGTCGATGAAGGAGGGAGACGGGACCGTGCTCGAGCACTCGATGATCGTCTACGGGAGCGGAATTAGCGACGGCGATCGCCACAATCACGACGACCTCCCCATCCTCCTCGCCGGTCGAGGCGGCGGTTCCATCGCGCCTGGCCGCCATCTTCGGTTTGAATCGACTCCCCTCAATAATCTCTACCTCTCCATGCTCGATCGGATGGGAGTTCGGGTTGATCGTCACGGCGACAGCACGGGCCGGCTGCCCGGGCTCGGTCCGGTTTGAACCCGATCCGAATCGCCCTCGGTCTCGCAATCCCTCACCGAATACCCTCCACCCCTCGTTTCGTACCGTAATGGCCCCTGGTCCGTCCGGTGGCCCTATCCATGAGAGTTTTGTGGATATCTTCCTCAATCGGTCCAATATCTCTACGGTCGAGAGTCTCCGAAATTCTACGGAGATACTCTTGTCAAGCAGAGTGGCCCGGCTATAATTGGATCGGTCAATGCGTGCGAGAGCCGTTCGCGGCGTGCGGACGATCATTCCCTGTAGGGTTAGGGTGGCGCTGAGCTTTCGGGTCGATCGCCTCGCCACTCATTCTTCGGCGGTCATCCATCGGATGGCCTGGCCGCGGATTTCGGACGGATGGTGGCTCGTTCGTTCCTTCCGTGGGGAAGGGTTGGGTTCGTTTGCGCCTTCAATCTATCGAGGAGATGAGCTTTTGAAAAAGACCATGAGAAATCTGGTTGTAGTTGCCCTGACTTTCGGGTCTGCGGCCCTCGTCGGCTGCAACGGCGATTCAGAGACCACGAGCAACGAGACGAACCTGGCCAAGGTGCCTCTCCCGAAGGGTGCCGACCAGGCGCCGAAGGAAGTGAAGTACCAGTCGCAATCCCGTGGGCATAGCGCTCCGGCGGTCCTGCCCGGCGCGGCTCCGAAGGCCCCTTGACCCGACCCGCCCCCTGATTGTGCCGGCGTGCTCGCGCCGTCGCAGACAAAACCTTACCGATCCGTATTTCTGACGGCCTGGGGACCTCTCCATGAACGCCACGATGAACCCGCGCGCCTCGCGGGGCTTCACCCTGATCGAGCTCCTGGTCGTGATCGCGATCATCGCGGTCCTGATCGCGCTTCTCTTGCCCGCTGTCCAGGCGGCACGCGAAGCCGCCCGACGTGCCCAGTGCACCAATAATTTGAAGCAGATCGGCCTCGCCATGCACAACTACCATACGGCGAACAACTCGTTCCCGATGGGGGGGGCCAATAGCAGCAACCTCAAGGCTCAGCCCCAGTACGGCTGGGGAGCCTGGAGCGCCCAGGCCATGATGATGAGCTACATCGAGCAGGGCACCGTCTACAACTCCCTGAATTTCATGCTCACGTCGGTTGACGTCGGCAACGGCGAGGGACTTGTCCAGTCGACCGCGACCGGCTCCAGGGTCAATTCTTTCCTCTGCCCCTCGGATTCCCTTTACACGGGCACGCAATACTCCAACGGCATCAATTATCAGTCGCCGGGGTCGAATTACTTTGCCTCGGTCGGTTCCTCGCTGAACCAGGACGGTCCGAGCAACCGGCAGAATGTCAACTTCGGCAACTCGCCGCCGAATGGTGTCTTCCAGTACGATGGGCCTTCGATCGGCGTCCAGGACATCACGGACGGAACCTCGAACACGATCGCTTATGGTGAGTGGCTGGTCGGCAACAATCAGGCGATCTACAAGGTCCAGCGGACGATCGTCCGGGTCGGTCAGTCCTTCCCGGCGGGTGCCACGCCGGGGCCAGGCGCTGGCTCCCAGTACCTCAACATGCCGGCTGGCGGTGGGACACTCAACGCCTGGCTCAGCGGCACCTGCGCGGCGCAGGGGTTCTCCC
>DAIDJI010000283.1 GCA_027451455.1 Planctomycetales bacterium
CACTGACGGGGGAGTTCCTTGGTACGATGCTCCTGATCCTTCTGGGCGACGGCGTGGTCGCCGGGGCCGTCCTGCTGAGCCCGACGCCCGACATGATGATGATCACGACGGCCTGGGGACTGGCGGTGGCGCTCGCGGTGTATCTCTGCGGTCGGATCAGCGGCGGACACGTCAACCCGGCCGTGACCCTGTCTCTGGCGGTCCGGGGCGATTTCCCAAGGTCGCGGGTGCTGCCGTACTGGGCGGCGCAACTCGCCGGCGCGTTCGCCGGGGCGATGCTCGTCTACGCGGATTACGCCGAGGCCTTCCGGGCCTTCGAGCAGGCCCAGCACCTGGTGCGCGGAGCGATGGAGGGGGGCAAGCTGGCCGGCCCGTCGGCCGGGGGGGCCGGTGTGTTCGCGACTTACCCCCTGTTCGACAATCTCGGGCGGAACTTCCTTAGCGAGTTCCTGGGGACGGCCGTGCTGTTGCTGGGGGTGCGGGCCCTGACCGATCGCCGCAACGCAGCACCGGGGGGCTATGTCGAGCCCCTGGCGCTGGGTGGACTGGTCTGGGCGATCGGCCTCTCGCTCGGGGGCCTGACCGGCTATGCGATCAACCCCGCGCGCGATCTCGGGCCGAGGCTAGCGTCGGCCGTTCTGGGCTGGGGGACGGCGGTTTTCCAATCCCACGGCGGATATTTCTGGATCCCAATCGTTGCTCCTCTACTCGGCGGCGTCGCCGGGACGTTCCTCTACGACCTGGGAATCCACCGGCACCTGCCACCCGAAGGCCAGCCCAGCCCGCCAGGCGAACTCTCACCATGAGGAGCCGTCGAATCGAGAACCAGGAACGAGGAAAAGGGGGCAGGCATCCTTTACATGAAATATCATCCGATATGACGCTTCGAGTTGAACATAAAGGATCTTAACCTCGCTTTTTCGGTCCCGCGCCTTCTCCGGTTGGATCGTCAGGCCGTACTTCGCGAACCGCCTCGGCCGCACATCCATTTCCCATCCCCTCTCTACCGTAGCCAGCGACCCGGGGAGTCGGTGCATCACTTCGACACCGATTCCAGCGGGCGATCTTTCTCGATCGACCTTTTTTACCCGCACGCAAGAAAGTGTGCGACTGTGCCTGAGGCCGTGGGATCGTGCCTGCCTCGGCTTCCTGGCCGGAGAGCCGGATTCCTGGTCAACTTGTTGGAATGGGCAATTTCGGTGGCTATATTGGTTTGGTCGACCATTGCTCAACTCCTCCTGGGGCGATGCTGCATGCACCACGATCGCCGGTCGGACGATCCCCGGGGCTCACTGACAGCCACCTCGGCGGGTCGATGACTCGATCGCGACCCGGTTCCTTCCTTCACCGCTCCGAATCCGGACCCACGCATCCGCGAGATGCCCCAGCGCTCGGGGCAACCCTCGCTTGTAGCCGCCGTGGTCGTACTAGCACCTATGCAAGGTGGTTTGCTATCATGGTATAGTCGATGGAGATTGATCTCGGGATGAACCGGGGCCTGACCGGGTAGGACCGGTACAATCGGCCAGGAAGCCTACCAGAGCCAGGGGTCCGATCACGATGAACCCGATTCGCCGGAGCGAGGAACGGAAGCGTGCCCGCGAGTCTCGACGTCCGATCGAGCTGGGGGTGGAGCGTTGCGAGGAGCGCCGGTTGATGACCGGCCCGACCACCTTCACCGTGTTGAACACGAACGCGAGCGGGACAGGGTCGCTGGCCGAGGCGATCACCTCGGCGAATGCGGTGACCGGCGGGGCGCTGATCACGTTCACCTCGGGGCTTTCGGGAACAATTGCGCTCTCGGGATCGCTTCCGACGATCACGGCGACGACGACGATCCAGGGGACGGTGCTGTCGGGGGTGCCGCAGATCGAGGTGAGCGGTGGTGGGGCGTCGGCCGACGGGATCATCCTTGGGGCGGGGTCGAGCGGGAGCGCGGTCGAGGGGCTCTCAATCGTCGGGTTCGGTGGCGCCGGGGTTCGGGTCGCGTCGAGCAACGACCTGATCGCGGGGAATGAACTGGGCCTCACTCCGACCGGGACGAACGGAGCCAACGGCGAGGGGATTCTGATCGACGGGGCCTCGGGCGCGACGATCGGAGGGACGACCTCGGCCGCTGCCAACACGATCGGGTTCAACACGTCGGCCGGGGTCTCGATTTCGGGGGTGGGGGCGACCGGCGAGCTTGTGGTTGGGAACTTCCTCGGCACGAACGCGGCCGGGGCCGACCTTTCGAATGCGATTGGAGTGGTCCTGAGCGGTGCCTCGTCGGCGACGATCGGCGGGACGGCGGCCGGGGCGCCCAACACGATCGGCCCGAACACGCTGGCGAACGTTGCGGTTCTTTCGGGGACCGGGGACGTCGTCGGTCCGAATCTGTTTCAGGGGAGCAACAACGCGCCGAATCCCCCGGCGACCACGTTCGACATCAAGCTGGCCACAGGCGCCAACCAGGGGATTGCCCCGCCGGCCTTCTCATATGCCTCGCTCTCGTCCGACGGCAAGACGCTTGCCCTTGGGCTGGCCGCCCCGGCGCCCTCGGCGACGGTGTTCGACGTTTACCTCTCGACGCCCGGGACCAGCAACACGCCGGCGCAGCGAACGTTCCTCGGCGAAGCGAGCGTTCTCGCCGGTGCCTCGGTCGCCGGGATCAGCCTGCCGACCGGTCCCATCGTGGGGGCGGGGGCGCAGGTGGTCGCGACGTCGACGATCTCGACCGACGGGACCTCGGAGTTTTCGGTTCCGATCGCCGTGCATGCGGCCACGACGGTCACAAACACGAATGACAGCGGGATCGGGTCGCTCCGGTATGCGGTCGCCAGCGCGACTTCGGGGAACAACACCGTCGGCTTCGCGATCGGAGGACCCGGGCCGTTCACGATCAACCTGCTCTCCTCGATCTCGGCGACGGCACCGGTGGTGCTCGACGGGACGACCGAGCAGACCGCGCAGGGGACGCCGCTGGTCGTGATCGCGGGTGGCGGGACGATCGCCGATGGGCTGATGCTGGCGTCCGGGTCGGACGGGAGCCTGGTACAGGGGGTGGAATTCGAGGGCTTTACCGGGGCTGGCGTGGTCGTGCAGTCGTCGAACGACACGATCGGCGGGACGACTCCCCGGTCCGCCGATGTCTTCTCGACGGTCGACGGTGCCGGCGTTTTGATCGAGGGGAGCGGGCCGCAGGTCCTCGGCAGCGATTTCGGGACCGACGCCGCGGGCGACAACCTCAGTGGTCTAGGGATCGGGATCGGCCTGGTCTCGGGCCTGGCGACGATCGGCGGGACCGCGCCGGGGGCCGGCGATCTGATCATCACCGGCGGGACGGGCGTCTCGATCTCGGGCGGATCGGCGGTGGTCGCGGGGAACCTGATCGGAACGCGGGGCCACGGCGGCGCGGCCGGGGTGGCGGTCGGCGTGGTGGTGACCGGCGGTTCGGCGACGATCGGCGGGACCGCGGTCGGGGCCTCGAACGAGGTCGCGTTCACGGGCGAGGGGGTGGTTCTCTCGGGCGGGACTTCCCTCGTCGAGGGGAACACGATCGGGACCGACGCCGCGGGCGACCTGCTCGGCGGGACGGCGGCTCTCTGGATTCCGGGGAGTGGCAACACGGTCGGCGGGACCGCGGTCGGCGCGGCCAATGTCCTCGCCGATTCGGCGGCGGGCGTCTCGATCGCCGGTGCGAACAACGTGATCGAGGGAAACCTCGTCGGCACCAGCGCTTCCGGCTCGAACCTGGCGAACACGATCGGGATGGTGCTGGAGGGCGCCACGGCGACCGGGAACGTGATTGGCGGCAGTGGCCCGGGATCGGCGAACGCGATCGGGTTTGCCGCCTCGGCCGGCGTCTCGATCTCGGGAGCGGCGACGGGCAACATCGTCGAGGGAAACTTCATCGGCACGAACGCGAGCGGGGCGAACCTTGGCAACGTGCTCGGCGTGGTCGTGGATGGGGCGTCGAACAACACGATCGGCGGGACGGCGATGGGCGCCGGCAATACGATCGCGTTCAACAATTCCACGGCAACCCAGGGAGCCGTGACCATCCAGAGTGCCAACGGCGACGCGATCCTCGGCAACCGGATCTACGGCAACACGGTCAGTGGGACGGCCGCGACCAGCGGGATCTATCTGAATGGCGGCAACGACGGGCTGCCTGCGCCGGTGATCACGTCGGTGATGCCGGCGGGGCCCCTGTCGACGACCTTGAATCTGAACGTCGGCCAGATGGCCGCCGGAACCTACACGCTCGACCTCTTCGCCGGGGCGCCTGGGGACGTTCCACTGCCGGGGCAGGTCGACGCCCGGATCGCGCTGGGTGCGATCTCGGGGGTCTCGATCGCCTCGGGGCAGAAGACCCTGAGCGAAACGATCTCGCAATCGCTGAGCGGCGGGCAGATCGTGATCGGGACGTGGACGGTCGAGTCGGTCTCGGGTCTGACGACCGGCGATACCTCGGAGCTTTCGACGCCGATCGCGCCGCCTCGAACCTTCACCGTGACGACCACGAGTCCGACGGGGGCCGGCTCACTCGGCGATGCGATTCAGCAGGTCAACGCCGACACGACCAACCCCAACGCCGACGCGATTCAGTTCGACATCCCGCAGAGTCAATCGAGTCTGGGACTCTGGACGATCACGCTCTCGTCGCCGTTTTCGACGATCACGCATCCGGTGATCATCGGCGGGGCCTCGCAGCCGGGCTACGCGGGCGCCCCCGTGATCGTGATCAACGGCGTCTCCGGTTCGCCGGCGCTCGATCTTGGTGCAGGGTCCGGCGGGAGCACGATTCGAGGGCTTCAAATCGAGGGTGCGGCGACCGGGATTCTCGTCGAGTCCAACGGCGACACGATCCAGTCGAACGTGATTGGGGCAAGCGGCAGTTCGGTCGGGATCTCGATCACCGGGACGGCGAACTCGATCGGCGGGACGGCCCCGGGAGTCGGTAATTCGATTTCCTATGCCAACGGTAACGGGATCGCCGCGGTCGACGGTAATCTGATCGAAGGGAACGTCATCGCCAACAACACCGGCACCGGTCAGGCGCTGGTCATCAGCAATTCGACGGTCGCGCCACCAACGCTCGGCCTGGCGGTCTCGTCCGGCGGCACGACGACGATCACGGTCACGGGAACGCCCCCCGCGAATGCGACGTTCGACTTCTACGCGACTTCGGGGAACCTGGGGCCCGCGGCGATCTACCTCGGCAGCGCGACGAGCTTCCCGGCGACGCTCCCGGTCTCGGTGCCGGTGGGGGCGTCGCTCGTGGCGACCTCGACTGTCAACGGCGTCACCTCGCCCTTTTCGACGCCGGTCACCGTCTCGAATCCGTTCGTCGTGACCAGTACCAGCGACAGCGGAACCGGCTCGCTCCGGCAAGTTCTCCTGGCGGCGCAGACCTACACGGGGGTGGTCGCCATCAGCTTCGCCCTTCCGGGCAGCGCGCCTTACGCGATCGATCTGACCTCGGGTGAACTGCCTGCGATCACTGTCCCGGTTGTCCTTGACGCCACCTCGCTGGGATCGACTCTGACCATCGATGGAACGGGGCTGGTCGGCTCCAGTATGTACGGCCTGGATCTGGCCTCGGGGTCGACGGGAAGTATCGTTCGCGGCATCCAGTTCCAGAACTTCAGCGGCCCCGGAATTCTGATCCAGAGCAACAACAACACGATCGGCGGGACCTCGGCCAGCTCCGGCAATGTCTTCACGAAGGACGGCTCCGGGGTGAGCATCTCCGGCGGGACCGGCGAGGTGATCCGCGGCGATCTCTTCTACAGCAACACCGGCGCGGCGATCGCTTACAGCGGCGTGACGCCCCCGGCCGCGCCCTCGATCACGATGGTCTCGTCGGTCGCGAACCTGACGGCGATCGACTACCAGGTTTCCGGGACCTCGGGTCAGACCGAGATCGTCGACTTCTACGCGAGCAGCGCCCTCGGCAGCGGCCCGGCGGCGGAGTACCTCGGTTCGTCGACCGTGACACTGAGCGGGACGACCGGCGCCTTCACGGCCGAACTGCCGATCGCGACGGCCCTCGGTGCCTCGCAGGTGGTGACAGCGACCGTGACAGAGTCTTCCGGCGCCACCATTTTGGGGACCTCGCCATTCGCGACAACGACCACTCAGCCGGTCGCGAATCCGTACCTCGTGACGAACGCGACCGACAACACGGCCGGGAGCATGGTGGGCTCGTTCCGCCAGGCGATCCTGAGCGCCGACGCCGCCGGCTCGGGCACGACGACCCCGATCACGTTTTCCTCGTCGCTCTCGTCGCCGACGATTGTTGTGGCCTCCGCGCTGCCGACGATCACGGTCCCGGTCTCGATCGTCGGACTGGCGGGCTCGACATCAGCACCGGCCACTCTCAAGGGCGGGACCGGCCTCGACGGGATCGTCCTGGGTACGGGCTCCGGGAATAGCACGGTCGAGGACCTGGCGATCACCGGCTTCGGCGGAGCCGGCATCCGGGTCGCATCCAGCAAGGCGACGATTATCTCCGACGCGATCGGATCCGGCGGTGTCGGCATCCTGATCGATGGAGCCTCGAACAGTACGATCGGCGGGACGGCCACGGGAGCCGGCAACACGATCGCGGGGAACACATCGGCCGGTGTCTCGATCACGGGGGTCTCGGCGTCGGGGAATCTCCTCTTCGGCAACACGATCGCGTCGAACCCGGTGGGCGTGCTGATCTCGGGCGGTGCCTCAAACAATTCGATCGGCGGGACCATCACCGGCGCCGCCAACTCGTTTGGCAACTCCACTCCGGCGGGCCTCAACACCACAAACAACGTCTCCATCCTCTCGGGGAGCGGGAACCTCGTCGCCGCGAATCGGTTCCAGGGAACCGTGACGGCTTCGAGCTACGATATCAACGTCGCCACCGCCGCCAACAACGGGATCACCGCGCCGGTTCTCTCGTTTGCCTCGCTCTCGCCGGATCAGAGTTTGCTGACCATTGGCGTTCTGGTTCTGGGTACCCTTGTCGGCGCCGGCCTGAGCGAACTCCAGGCCGGCCTCGCCCATGAGCGTGGCCCCGGCGATTCTCACCGGGATAATGGGGCTTGCC
>DAIDJI010000284.1 GCA_027451455.1 Planctomycetales bacterium
GGACCGTCCCGCACCCCATTCGGCCGGTTGAGGAGACCGCCCCGAGACGCGCCCCGATCGACCCGAAATGCACCGTCCGAGAGAACCGAGGATTCCATGGCGCTCGAGGTCTTCCGCCGCAACCAGCGCACGCTGCTCGCGGTACTCGCCATCCTGGCGATGACCAGCTTCGTTGTCTCGGACAGCGTGCCGAGATTGCTCAGCTCCAGCTACAATGCCGGCGACCAGCCGGTGGTGAAGCTCCGCGACGGCAAGACGATCTATCAGAGCGATATTCAGGAAATGGCGAACGAGCGCGCCATCGCGAACCAGTTTGTCTCCCGGCTGGTCCCGTTCTACGGCCAGTCACCGTTCGGCGGCCTGAAGACCCGCGACATGGTCGACGCGATTATCTTGAAGCGCGAGGCCGACCGCCTCGGGCTCCCCTCCGGTCCGGAGATGGGCAAGGACTATCTCAAGGCGATCACCCGCGACGGCCGCCCGATGGGCCCGATGACCGGCGCTGAGTTCGAGGCGCGGATGAGCGAGTTTCAGAACCGGGTCAGCGGCGAACAGGTCCTCTCGGCGATCGCCGAGCAGGTCCGGATGATGCGGGTGCTGCACCTCGCCGGCGAATCGATGGTCACGCCTTACGACGTCTTCCGCGCCTATCGGGAGGAGAACGAGAAGGTCGCCGCGAAGCTGGTCGAGGTTCCTGTGAGCAAGTTCCTCGGGCAGGTGGGCGAGCCCTCGGCCGACGCGGTCAAAACCTACTTCGACCAGTACAAGGATGTCCTGCCCGACCCGACCAGCCCGACGCCCGGGTTCAAGATTCCCCGTCAGATCCAGGTCGAGATCCTCTCGAAGGACGGCAACGCCCTCCGCCGGGAGATCCAGGACAAGCTGACCGACGACGAGCTGAGGGCGGCTTACGAGAACCGCAAGAACGAGTTCCCGATGCCGCATCAGGGCCGGGACGACCTTCCCGACGACCTCTTCGCCGATGCCCCCGAACTGACCCCGCCGGCAATTCGGTCGTTCGCCGAGGTCCGGTCGATCCTCGCGGCCTCGATCGCCGAGAAGAAGGCGCAGGAGCAGATTGACGCCCTCTTCGACCGGCTGAAGCGCGACGACCTGGACAAGTTCTACGACGCATATCAGGACGCGCTCGACGCCCGCGAGGAAGCCAAAAAGGAAGGCGAAAAGAAACTGCCGGCACTGCCCGAGGCGGCCTCGCTCGCATCGCTGGCGAAGCGCGAGGGGCTCTCCTACGAGATTTCGCCGATGCTCTCGCTCGAGGACGCCGAGAAGTTCAGCTCGATCTCGAACGCGCAGGTCGGCATCAGCAAGATCAGTGACGGGCGGAAGTTCGCCGAGGAGTTCTTCGACTCGAGGACGCCGCTGTTTGAATCGGTGACGCTCTCGGACTTCCTCGGCACCCGGTATCTCGCCCGGAAGGTGAAGGACGTTGATCCGAGAGTGCCGACACTCGACGAGGTGCGTCCGCAGGTTGTCCTGGCCTGGAAGACCGAGCACGCCCGACCGCTCGCGAAGAAGGCCGCCGAGACGATCGCCGCCGAGCTCAAGAAGCTGGCGAAGCCGCCGGCCGATTCGACGTTCCAGGGCTACC
The DNA here is from genome assembly GCA_027451455.1 of Planctomycetales bacterium. Lineage (GTDB taxonomy): Bacteria > Planctomycetota > Planctomycetia > Isosphaerales > Isosphaeraceae > JAKAUH01. The sequence goes on from DAIDJI010000284.1 coordinate 1,610, forward strand.
CGGTGATCTCGGTCCCGCCGATCGCGCGGAAGTTCTCGCCGATCAGCCTGAACAACGCGTTCCAGCCGACCGAGCCGATCGAGACGCCGATCGAGAAGGTCGCCGATCCCGGCGCGACCTTCCGCTCGGCGTACTTCGACCTGAAGCCGGGCGAAGTGGCCGTCGCGCCCAACCACCCCGAGACGTCGTACTACGCGATGATCCTCGACCGCCGCGAGCCGGCCTCGTTCGCCGCGCTCTATGCCCCGGCCGGCGACGAGTATCGGTTCACCTTCGCGGCCAAGCGGAAGGCCGAGCGCGAGTCGGTCGAGCACTGGCTCAGCACGCTCCGCGATCAGGCCGGCGTACCGGCCGGCTGGACGCCCACCGACGAGGCCCCCGAGAAGAAGGGGCAGGAGAACCAGGGCTAGGACTGGTCGGTGGGGTCGTCCGGTTTCGGGTGGCTGGTCTGGTCGCGACCATGGGGTCTCGCGAAGATCGCCGGCTGGAGCCGACTCCTACAAGCCGCGGTCACACCGCCCAAGGCTGAGGACCGGACCGATCGCCCTTGTAGGAGGGAGCTCCAGCTCCCGACCCGCTCGCAGCAAAGAGTGACGCGAAGATCGCCGGCTGGAGCCGGCTCCTACAAATTCGACCCGGACGTAGCCAGGATCGCCGGCTGGATCCGGCTCCTACAGAAGAACGGACCGATCCTGTATGGTCGGGGCTCGGGGCTCCTCATCCAGGTTCGTTGAGGCGAGTCGTTGCCCTCGTCTGACGCCTCCTTCAAGGACAACCGCCTCCCATCAGAAGCGCTTCCCGTCTCGATACATGCTCGACGAACAGGCCGCTCCCTCGCCAAGCCAACCGCCGAGCCCGTCGCGGGTGTAGGTGGAGTATCTCCACCACGGATGCTCATGGGACGGGCCTGGCTGCCCCGGCCTCACCTGGGTCTCGCCGCGGCGGATCGGGCAGCCCCAGAACGTCGTCATGCCGACGTTCTTCAGTTCGCGACAGACGTGGCAGGAGTAGCGCTCCTCCCGGTATCGAACGCCGACCACCAGGATGGCGAGGCTGAGGAGCGTGATTTGCATCCCGTCGCGTAGGCATTTCCCGATGGAATTTCGCATCCGGTTCGTCCCACGAACTCTTGCGTCCGCCCGCTCAGGCCACGATCTCGCGGATGACCCGGCCGTGGACGTCGGTCAGTCGGCGGTCGATCCCGTTGTGGCGGAAGGTCAGGCGGGTGTGGTCAATCCCGAGCAGGTGGAGCGCCGTCGCGTGGAGGTCGTAGCCGGAGGTCGGATCCTCGGCGGCGCGGTACGACCATTCGTCACTGGCGCCATACGTCACGCCCCCCTTGATCCCGCCGCCGGCCAGCCACGAGGTGAACGCCGAGGGATTGTGGTCGCGGCCCTTGCCCCCCTGGCTGCACGGCATCCGGCCGAACTCGGTCGTCCAGATCACGAGCGTCTCGTCGAGCAGCCCGCGGGCCTCCAGGTCTCGGATCAACGCCGAGGCGGGACGGTCCATGCTCCGGCCCATCTCGCCGTGGTCGCGGGCGAGGTCCTCGTGCGAGTCCCAGTTCCGGCGCGGGAAGCCGTTATCGGCCCCGCTCCAGACCTGCACGAACCGGACGCCCCGCTCCAGCAGCCGGCGCGCGATCAGGCAGTTCCGGCCGAAGTCAGACGTGCTCGGCTCATCCAGCCCGTAAAGAGCCCGGACCGCCCGCGACTCGTTCGCGATGTCAAGGACCTCCGGCGCGCTCAGTTGGAGCTTCGCCGCCAACTCGTATGAGGCGATCCGCGCGTCGAGGCGCGAGTCGCCCTCGCGGCCCTCGCGGTGTGCCCGGTTCAATGCTCCCAGCACGGCGAGGCCGTCGCGATCGCTCTCGGGGGTGATGCCCGGGTCGTCGGGCGGGAAGAGGTCAAATATGGGGTTCTTCGACGACGCCTTGACCATCGTCCCCTGATAGGCGGCCGGCAGGAAGCCCGCGGCCCAGTTCGCCGGACCATTGGGCGCGAAGCCGCGCGAATCCGGGAGGACGACGAACGACGGCAGATTCTCGCTCAGGCTCCCCAGTCCGTACGAGACCCAGGCGCCGAAGCTGGGGAAGCCCGGCAGGACGAACCCCGTGTTCTGGAGGAACGTCGCCGGGCCGTGGACGTTCGACTTCGAGATCATCGACGGCAGGAACGCCATCCGGTCGACGCATCCGGCGAGGTTCGGCACCAGGTCGCTCATCCACTTACCGGATTCGCCGTATTGCCGCCAGCCCCAGGGGCTCTTCATCACGGCGCCCGGGACGCTCTGAAAAAGCTCGACCTTCCCGCCCGGGTCGAACTTCTGCCCATGCTTTTGGATCAGCAGCGGCTTGTAATCGAAGGTGTCGCACTGGCTGGCGGCGCCCGACATGAAGAGCTCGACCACCCGGCGCGCCTTCGCCCGGTGATGCAGCCCGCCGTTCCACTCGGGGTGCGGCCGGGTACGTTCGGCGGGATCGGCCTCGCCCGCCAGCAAACCCTCAGCGCCGAGCAGGTGCGCCAGCGCCACGCCCCCCAGCCCGCCGCCGGCCGACCAGAGGAAGTGTCGACGATCGATCTGGGATTTGTTCATGATCAGCCTCAATCGACGAACAGAAATTCATTTGCATTGAAGAGCAATCGGCAGGCGTTCGCCAACCCGTGCGCCTGAGCGTAGCCGGATAGCACGCGAAGCTCATCCGGGCGCGGCGGCCGGCCCATCGCTCGCTCGAACGCCGAGCCGATCCGATCGGCAGGATCGCGGATCTCGGCCTCCAGACGACGTGCCAGCACGCGAGACTCGCGGATCACGAAGGCGTCGTTGAGCATCGCGAGTGCCTGGAGCGCCGTGATCGTGGTCGAGCGGACGGGCGTGTTCTGGTTCGGGTCGGCGCCGTCGAGGCACTCCAAAAACGGGTCGGGAACGCTCCGAACGATGAACCGATAGACGGCCCGGCGCTGCGTTCCGGGATGATCGAGCACCCCGGGCGCGGTGTGATCATAGATCGGCGAGTGGTCATTTTTGAAGAGGAACGGTTCGTACCCGGGCCCTCCCATCCTCGGGTCGAGGTCGCCGCTGACGAGCAGGACGCCGTCGCGCAGCTCCTCGGCGTCGAGCCGACGGCGATTCATCCGCCAGAGCAGGCGGTTATCGGCGTCTCGGCGGGCGAATTCGGCGTTGTCGCTCGAGGATTGACGGTACACCGAACTGGTCACGATCCGGCGATGGAGCGCCTTGAGCGTCCCGCCGTCGCGCAGTTCGACGGCCAGCCAGTCGAGTAGCTCGGGGTGGGTCGGCGTGGCGCCGTTGCGGCCGAAGTCGTTGGGCGTCTCGACGAGTCCCCGGCCGAAGTGGTACTGCCAGACCCGATTCGCGATCGATCGCCAGGTCAGCATGTTGGCCGGATTCACGATCCAGTCGGCGAGAGCGGCGCGTCGGGCGCCCTCGTCGTCGGTCGCGGCGAAGTCGGGAGGGAGCCCAGGAACGCACGCGAGCGCCCCCGGCCCGACGACCTCGCCCGGCTGCTCGACCTCGCCGCGGTGCAGGACGGCGATCGTCCTCGGCGAACGCGGGAGGACCGAGTAGACCCGCTCGCCCGGTCCGATCGCTTTTTCCTCGCGATCGATCCGGGCAATCTCGGCGCGAGCGGCCTCGCGGGCGGTTTTCAGGGAGCGATCGATCGACCGTTCCGTGAGCTGACGGCGGAGCCGGCCCCGCTCCTGGATCGCCGCGAGCAGGGCCAGGCGACGCAGCTCCAAAGGGTCGTCGAGGGCCGGCCGGACGACTCGGCTGTCGAAGCCGTCGACCAATCGGGAGCGGCCCCAGCGGCCCAGCTCGATCGAGTCGAGCGAGGCGACCGACGCCCCTCGCGCCCGGTTGCGCCCGCCCGAGACGACCTCCAGCTCGGCGAGCGCGAAGACGTAGTCGTCCAGCCGCTTCCAGAGCCGGGTGGCCGTCACTCGAACGTAACGCGCCGGCCGCCCGCCCGCGCGAACGACGTACGGCCGATCCTCGCCCGGCTCGTCGTCGGGCCGGTCCTCCTCGGCGATGAGAGAGGTCCGCCCCGGCGTGAACGTCGGATCGTCGGAGACCTCGACGCGGAACCGCCGAGGGAAGCCGAATCCGGGCGTGTCGGGGAAGTCGACCGGCCGCGCCGGGATCAGCCGGATCTCATCGATCGTGACCGGCCGGCTCAGGTCCACCTGGACCCAGGCGGTCGCCTCGGGCGTCGGATGGATCGACGAGTGATAACCATTACCGGCGCTCGGCGCTCCCGCTTTCCCCGGAGGCAACGCGGCCAGCTCGCGTCGGGCCGAGGCCATCTCGGCGTCGAGCCGGGCCCGTTCCGGACCGGCCGCCTCGGCGATCCGGTGGTCGATCTCCCGAAGCCGATCGACGGCCGCGCGGCGGGCCTCAGCCAGTTCCGCGCGTCGACGATCGGTCTCGCGCGTCTCGTAGAGACGGTCGCCCCGCTCGACCCCGGCAAAGACCGCCTGGAGCCGGTAATAATCGCGCTGGGGGATCGGGTCAAACTTGTGGTCGTGGCACCGGGCGCAGTGGACCGTCAGGCTGACGAACGTCGACATCGTACTGGAGACCATGTCGTCGCGATCGAGAAGCCGCGTCTTGGCCTTCTCGATGGTCCCCTCCGCCAGCTCGGCATGACCGACGAAGTCCCATGGTCCCGCGGCGACGAACCCGGCGGCGATTACTCCGCGCGGCTCGCCGGGCTCGATCACGTCGCCGGCGATTTGCTCGCGGACGAACCGGGCATACGGGATATCCTCGTTCAGCGCCCGGATCACGTAATCGCGATACGGCCAGGCATGATCGCGGCGCTTGTCCTTATCGTATCCATGAGTGTCGCCGTAATGGGCGATGTCGAGCCAGTGTCGGCCCCATCGCTCGCCGTATCGTGGCGAGGCGAGTAACTGGTCAACCAGCCGCTCATAGGCATCGGGTGTTCGATCGTTGAGAAATCGGGCGATCTGGTCGGGCGTCGGCGGCAGGCCGTGCAGGTCAAGGGTGAGGCGACGGATCAGCGTCCGCCGATCGGCCTCGGGGCCTGGGTGCCATTTTTCCGCTTCGAGCCGGGCGAGGATGAAGGCGTCGATCGGTGTTCGGACCCATCCCCGATCGCGGACCTGCGGCACCATCGGCCGGGCGAGCGGCCGGAACGACCACCACGATTGGCCCTCGAATCGCCGGTCCTTCAGCACGAGTCCCGCCGGCCAGTGCGCCCCCTGCTCGACCCATCGCCGGAGGCCCTCCACCTGAGCGACCGTCAGCGGCTTCTCCTTTTGAGGCATCTCGGGCGAATCGCCCGAAATCATCTCTACGAGGAGGCTCTCGGCCGGCTGGCCCGGGACGATCGCCGGTCCGTTCTCTCCGCCCCCGAGCGCAGACTCGCGCGAGGCCAGCGAGAGCCCGCCCCTGGCGGTTTCGCTCCCGTG
>DAIDJI010000285.1 GCA_027451455.1 Planctomycetales bacterium
GTCGACGGCTGAGGCCCGCCACTCGAGGCGGGCGCGGGCGATCTGGCTGACGTAGAGGCTGTCCTGAGCCTCGGCGGCTCTGGCCTCGGCCCGCCGCCAGAGAACGATGGCCGCGGCGAGGCCCAGGGCGACGGCCAGGACCAGCGCACCGGCCAGGGCGGCCTTGACCGGCTCGCGTCGACACCATTTCCCGGCCAGTCCGAACCAGGAGAGCCGGCGTGCCCGGATGGGGAGACCCTCGGCGAATCGCCGGAGGTCGGCGGCCAGCTCGTCGGCCGAGGCGTAGCGACGCGCCGGAGCCTTCTCCAGGCACTTGAGGCAGATTGTTTCCAGGTCGCGTGGGAGACGTCGGAGTCGGCCGGGCGGGATCGGGTCGTGGTGTGCGACCTGTTCCAGTGTGGAGAGCGGCGTCTCGCCGAGGAATGGCGGCCGACCCGTAAGGGCCGTGTAAAGGATCGCGCCGAGAGAGTAAACGTCCGTCCATGGTCCGATCGCATTTCCCGTCCTCGGGCCGGTCTGCTCGGGCGCCATGAAGCTGGGGGTGCCGAGGATCATCCCGGTCCGGGTCATCCCGCCGTCTTCGCCGAGGAGCTTTGCCAGGCCGAAGTCGGTGATCTTGGGGCGACCGTCGGAGCCGATCACGACGTTCGCCGGCTTGAGGTCGCGATGGACCACACCGCGAGCATGGGCGAAGTGAGCGGCCCTCGCCAGCGTCTCGACCAGATTCGCGGCCTCGGCCGGAGGTATGGGACCCTCGGCGATCCGTTCCTGCAAGCTGCCGCCGGGGACGTACTCCAGGGCGAGGAAGCCGCGGCCCCGGTACTCGCCGACCTGAAAAAGCGGAACCAGATTCGGATGCTGGAATCGCGCGGCGACCTCGGCCTCCGCCCGAAACCGCGCGGCGACCTCGGCATCGGCGAAGAGCCCCGGTCGGATCACCTTGAGCGCCACGAGCCGGTTCAGGCCGATCTCTCGGGCTCGATAAACGACACCCATCCCACCCCGGCCGACCTCCTCCAGGACCTCGAAGCCGGGAATTTCGGGAAGGGGCTCGATCTCGCCGTCGGGGAACTGGGTGAGTTGCTGGTTATCGAGACGTGTGGACTCAAATTCCTGAAGTTCGCGATGCATCTCGATCTGACGGCGGAGCCGGTCGGTAAACCGGGGGAATCGTCCCGCGAGTTCATCGCCGACGCCCCGTTGGCCGAGCGACTCGCGGACGAGGAATTCGTTGTAGATCAGTTCGAAGAGCGCATCGTCGTTTTCTGCGAGTTGAGGGTGGAGATCCAGGTAGCCCTCGACCCGGGCTGGTTTTCCATTCCGCCAGTGCTCGATCAGGTCGGAGCAGAGGCGATCGATCAGGTCGGCGATCGGGCGTCCGCAAAGCTGGGGATCGATCTTCGGGTCGATCACGGTGGCCGGTTCGGCCGGGAAGTCGTCCATCGGTCGGCCCTCGGGTCGGATTCGCGGGCGGGCGGAAGCTCTTTTTCCTTCATTGCCGGCGTGGGGCCATACGGACAGAAGGACCTGTCCGTCAGCCGCCGGCCAGGTCGAGCCCCAGTTCCTTGCCGACCCGAGCGATGGCGCGGGTGAATTGCTTGCGACGGGCTTCGGGGGAATTTCCCATCGAGGCCGAGACGCCCGCCCAGTCGAGGCCCTGCGATCGAAGCTCGGCGATTCGTCGTTCCTCGTCGGAGAGCCGGAGTCGGAAGGCTTCCAGCAACTCGCGGCGGGCGACGACCTGGCTGGGCGTTTCGTCGGAGCCCGAGGGCCTTTCGAGGGCCGGGTCAGTCCCGTCGACCCGGCGGACATCGCGACGGTCACGCTGGTGGAATCGAACCTGCTCGGCCAGTTTGTTTCGGGCCATGCCGACCAGCAGCGGAAGGAGCTGTCGCGGGTCCTCAATATCAAACTCGCCCACGGCGGCGCGGACAAAGAAGCTGGCCAGGACGGCCTGGCAGATGTCCATCGAGTCAAAAACGCGACGGAGCTTGGGATTGCGGAGTCGGAGCCAGCCCCGGACCTCCAGGCGGATTTCTGGCTCGTAGCGGCGCACGAGCTCTTCGGCGGCCTGGTCGTCGCCGGCCCGAACTCGTCGAATGAGTTCGGTGAAGCTCTCTTGATCCTGCGGCTCCCTGGCCGGCATGAAGGCGCCCTCGCGAATCCGCCGGCAGAACCGGGAACGAAAGGTCTCTCCGCTTCTTGCCGTAACTGGATCTTAAGCCGGCCGGGATGTGGTGTCCATGACGGTCCTCTCCGTGACCGACCACTCCCCAAAGCGGTTCCGTTTCCGGGATCATCGACCCGGCCGGATTCGAGGAATTCGAGGTCTTCCTGTCGGAGCCAACTCCCACTGGCAACCCGGCCGCGGCCATCGGCGAAGCGGAGCGCCCGCTGGAGCCGGCTCCTTCAAAAGGACCGGCCAGAAACCCTCACCGGGCGCAGGAATTCGAGCCAGGAAAGAACGATCCAATCCGGCTTCTGACGAGTTCGAGGCGGAATCCCGGGTCTCTGTCCTCCCGAATCGGGCGCACGAGGTCGAGCCTCGCGACCGCTTCGGCTGATCCCGGCCGTTCTCATCCCAGGGAGACTGCTCCGGGAACTGATGACGCCGGCGAAGAGGTCGCTCAAGTCGGTCAGGCTGGAAAACCTGACCGACTTTCTTGCCGCCGTAACAACCCGGTCGGGCCTCCCGCCACCTCCTAAAAGAGTTTTCCGCCGTTTCGGTAGCGATCCGTGGCATGGAAAATTCTCCCAATCCGCCCGGGTCCTACCGGTGGCAGGCGGGCCCTTCATCGAGACCGGCCCAGAATTGACAATTCCGTGGCCCTGACACGGGTCCAAAAAGCGGATAAAGAAAACTTCGCAAGGAACATGGAGCCATCGCTTCCTTCCTGCATCAGAGAAATCCATCGAGAATGACGGATACAACTCTCCCGAAGCCTGTTTCCAGGGATTTTTTGTTTCGTCATGATGCAAAGGCCGTTTTTCGAAGTCATTAGCCAATTCGTACTTCTCCGATCATCGCGTATGAGAAAACTGGTTGAGGCGATGTTAAGCATGCGCGGGCTGCCTTTTAAAAAATCCGATTTGTGAGCATGTTTCTTTCAGGAGACATCCTGGAGAGGCCACTAGATTCCGCTCGGGTGACACGTTATCTATTAGAAAAACTTCAAAAGAGCCATGACGGCGATCGAAGGGTTCAGCGAGGCAGCCTGGGTCGCCGGGTGACCGTCATCATTGACCGATTCGGCGCAGGCAGGAATTCGCGCTTAAGTGACAGAGAAGGGCCGTGCGACTCCGGGCCCGGATTTGGGGGCCAAGTGAGACCCCTCGACGATTCCGCGTGAGAATTGTGCGTTGAGAGATTGATCCTGGGCCGCGCCGCGGTCGGCCTATCACACATTGGTGTTACCAGAAATTGCGTTCCCACGGAAATGGAACGGGGCCGGAATGGCGGCCCGAGTTGTGTTTTCATCCATATTTCGTTCGACTCATCCCGCTGCTGCGGCGCCCCGTATTGGGGCCTGGAGACCGCCACCATGGATCGAACACCGGGGAAGAAGACGAGGAACGAATCGCGTAAGGGAGGGCCCCCGCGCCGCGGCCGGGGCCTGTCTCGTCGCCTCGCCGTTGAGGCCCTTGAGGCCCGCTTGTTGCTTTCGATCTCCAACCTGGCCTTCGCGACGCTGGTGCCGGTGGAGGGCCAGACCTACCTGGCCTTTGATGGTTCGCCCGGGTCGCTCCTCGCCACGTTTACCGACGCTGCCGGGCTCGGGCCGAACGACTTCGCGGCCACGCTCCAGTGGGGAGATGGCCGGTTCGATATCGATCTGGATCGGGGCGGTAATATCTTCATCATGGAGGACGCCGCCGTCCCCACCCAGTACGACGTTTATGACCTGGTCGGACATATTTATACAGAGGAAGGAACGCCGGGAAACATCTCCCTTTCCGTCGCCGAGACCACCACGACCGCAAAGAGTGCGGCGGCGGTCAGTCAGCCGATCACGGTTGCTGATGCGCCGATGGCGGCCTCCGGCGTGTCGACGCTTCATCCGATCGAAGGCGTTTCCTTCACGGGGACGCTGGCCACCTTTTCCGATACGGATCCGGGCGGTCGGCTTGGAGAATACTCGGCGACGATCGACTGGGGGGATGGCACGACCTCGAGCGGGGTCGTCACCCAGCCGGGTGGACCGGGGCATTTGTTCGCGGTTTCGGGGGCCCATGCCTATGCCGAATCCGGACCGAATCCGGGTGGCAAGAATCCCTCTTTTCCGGTGACGGTGTCCATCGTCGATACCGATGGTCTGAGCCCGCCGGGTGGGACCCGGGCGACGTCGACCGTCCAGGATACGGCTGTTCTGGGGGATGCGGGCCTCACGGCGATCCCGATGATTGTCCCGTTCACGGCGAGCGAAGGAGCGAACGCAGCGGGCGTGGTTGCCACCTTCAGCGACGCCAACCCGGGCAGCACGCCGGCCGACTTCTCCGGGACCATCCACTGGGGCGATGGCAGCACCTCGGTGTTCGACTCCTCGATGATCCGGCCGGTCTCGCAGTCGTCCAGCTCGGCCATCTTCAATGTCTTTGGTGCCCATGTCTACGCCGCGGCCGGCGCCCTTCCGCTCTCGGTGACGATCAACGACGTGGAGGGCTCGTCGGTGGTCGCGAACAGCACGGCAACGGTGGCCGATGCTCCACTCTCCGCGACCTCCTTCGCCTTCGGGGCAACGCAGAGTCTCGCGTTCACCGGGACGGTGGCGACCTTCTCGGATGCCAATCCGGCGGGTCAGGTCGGGAACTACTCGGGGACCATTGACTGGGGCGATGGGACAACCTCGGCGTTTACCTCGGCCGATCTTCACCTGGTCTCCCGGAGCCTGACACAGGCCCAGTTCGCGATCACGGCGACGCACACCTACGCCCGAGACGGGATCTTCTCGTCCGCCAACGGCGATCCGGTGCGGGTCACGGTCAACGACGAGGGCGGGGCTTCGCTCTCGATCGCGGGGACGGCGACCGTTGCCGACGCCCCGATCACCCTCGCGACGGCGGCGGTCTCCCCCGCCCCCGTTGAGGGCGCCTCGTTCACCGCGACCGTCGCGACGTTCACGACTCCCAACGCCCTGGCCGTACCCGCCGGATTCGCCGCGATGATCAGTTGGGGCGACGGCACGCCGCCGACCGCCGGAGTCATCTTGCAGCCGGGCGGCGTCGGGACGCCGTTTCAGGTGGTCGGGACGCACATCGATGCCGAGGAAACGACGGCCGGTTCGCCGGAGAGCGTCGTGGTGACGGTGATCGATATCGGCGGCAGTCCGCAGGTTGCCCCGTCGACCGGAACCGTTGTCACGGCGGTTGCCCCGGTTGACGCACCTCTGAGCGGCTCGCTCGGGTCGATCGCGGCGAGTTCGGGTCTCCCTCTGAGCGGGATCGTCGCCACTTTTAGCGATGCGAATCCCCTGGCTCCGCTCTCCGATTATCCGGCCGGCTCCGTGACCATCGACTGGGGAGACGGGACGACCTCCGTCGGGAGCGTGACCCAGCCGGGCGGAGTCGGGACGCCGTTCGATGTCTCCGGGGCCCACACCTACGTGGCGCCTGGGGTTTACGACGTTCGCGTGACGATCGAGGATGCAGGCGGGGCTCAGGTTGTTCTGGAGGGGCCGGCCCATGTCGCGGTCTCTCCGCTCCTGGCGACGCCGGTGGATGCGGCGGGGGTCGAGGGCAGCTCGCTCTCCTCGATCGTGGCGAGCTTCGTCAACGCCAACCCGTTCTTCCCTCCTGGCGATCCGGCCGGATCGGCCTACTCGGCGACGATCGATTGGGGCGACGGAACCACGTCGAGCGGGACCGTCCAGCCCGATCCGAAGAGCCTCGGGCGGTACGATATCCTTGGCAATCATATTTATGCTGAGGACGGCTTCTACACCGATCGAATCTCGATCACCGACACGCAAGGCGCCCGGCCGATCGGACCCGTCGCGGGGACGGTCACCGTGCAGGATGCGCCGATTTCCGGGTCCTCGGTGACGTTCCAGCCGACCGAGGGGCTCTCCTTCACCGGGACCGTGGCCACCTTCACCGACTCCAACCCCGGAGGGCAGGCCAGCGAATATGCGGTCTCGATCGACTGGGGCGACGGCACGCCCGGCCACCCGGATATCAGCCCCGGGACGGTCAGCCAGCCGGGTGGACCCGGTACGCCGTTCGCCGTTTCCGGGACGCATACTTATATTCAGGAAGTGACGTATTTACCCGTCGCGGTGACGATCACCGACGGCGTTTCGAGCGTGGGCACCCTGTCCGCGATCCCGCGGTCGGTCGCGGTCGTGGCGAGCCGGGCGGTGGTCCAGGACGCTCCCTTGACGGTCGTCACCGACCTATATCCCGTGGTTTCGGTCGAGGGCCTGCCGTTCGCGGATACCTTCCCTCGCCAGTATCCGGGGGCCGGCGTGGTGGTCGCGACGTTTACCGACGCCGATCCGCTCCCGTACGCGACTGGCAATCTCTCGGGCTACAACGCGACGATTCTCTGGGCGCCTGGTGCCGCGACCGCGGGGACCATTGTCGCGGATCCGACCATTCCTGGTCGATTCGATGTGCTTGGCCAGTACACCTACAGCGCACCGGGAAGCCAGCCGATCCAGGTTTTCCTCGGAGATATCGGAGGGAGCACGGCCCTGGCGACGAACACCGCCACGGTGAACGATGCGCCGCTCTCTTCGAGCCCGGCCGGGACGGCGGCCTCGCCACTGCTCTCGGTCGAGGGCTCGACCTTCACCGGGGTGGTTGCACGGTTTCAGGACGCCTCGCCGATGGGGGTGGTCGGCGACTACTCCACCACAATCGACTGGGGCGACGGGACGACTTCCACCGGGACGGTCGTGTCGGACCTGGGCGTCGGCGGCTTCGCGGTGGTCGGGTCGCATTCCTATGCCGAGGACGGAAATTTCACGATCGCGGCGAAAGTCCAGGCAACCGACGTCCCTGCGCCGATGCAACCGGCGTCGACCTCGACGTCGACGCCGGTTCG
>DAIDJI010000286.1 GCA_027451455.1 Planctomycetales bacterium
TCCCCTGGGGCTTGACCTGATCCTTCTTCTTGGGGTCGGGTGCCTTGTCCTGGTGGATGGCGACCTTCCCGCGCAGGAGGGCCTCGCGAATATCAGCCTCGCCTTCTTCCTGTGGCTTCGGCGGAGCCGACGCGGTCGGGATGGCCTGCGATCGCGACTTCGCCTCGGGCCGCTTCTGGGAGGGGTCAAGCGACTGCCCGCGCGGAATGGCAACCCTCGCCCAGACCCGATCGGCGACCGCGGTCATCATGAGTCCGGGCTTCTTTTCCTCTTCCTTCGCCGGTGCATCATTCTTCGGAGGCGTGGCCTCGGCCACGGCCGCATCGCCGGCCGGCGCGGGCTCGGGGGCCTTCGCGGTTGAGGGGGCGGGATCGTACTCCTCGAACGGCGCGTCGAGTTCTTGCCGGGCTTCAAGATAGCGGTCGGGCGACTTGAAATGGACGTCGCGATAGGCGAGCAGGTGCTCGATTTGGAGGCTCGATCCGATCCCGCTGGTGGTCGTCTCGGTCTTCGCGACAGGGGCAGGCTCGTTCTTCTCCCTGGGCCTGGGCTTGAGGAAGACGCGGATCTCCCTGGCGGAGTCAAGCGACGCCTTTTTCTTGAGGTCCACAAAAAACGGCCGGCTGCCGGTGAGGGTGATTCGCTTCTGGCGGAGAGTCTTGCCGGTGGGGTCGGTGATGTTGACGATGGTCAACTCGTCCTGCCAGACGGCGATGCGTTCGGCGGGCTGACCGACGTCGGGCCGGGCCTCCAGCCGCCCCGGCCCGAAGGCGCGGACATCCACAAGGTCGAGGCCATTGCCGCGATCGAAGAGCTTCGCCGAGATCGTCCGGACCTGTGTGAACGACTTCACCTTGCGCGGTTGCTTCACCGCAGTCGCGGCAGCGTCGGACGCCCGATTCTCTGAACCGGATTCAGGCTCCTCGGTCTCGTAGTCGACCTTCTCCATCACGACCTCGTTCGACTTGACCCCGCGGAAGAAGGTCGAATCGGGCCGATGCGGCATCGATCGCTCGTAGATCATTTCCACGCATCGAATCCGAGTGGCCTGCTTGCGGAGCTGGAGCCAAACGGCATAGCCTGTGGCGTGCGCCTTCTGGAGGGTGAGGTTGCCAAAAGCTCCCTCACTTTTCGCAGCTTCCTCCCCCTGTGCTGACGGTGGCGCCGGATTCTGACCGTCTCCGGCCGCAACCGCGCCAACCTGGCCCTCCCCAGAGTCAACCGGCTTCTTCGCGGTCTTCTCCTCGCCTCGCTCGGGCGGGACGAGTGTCAGGCGGAGAACGTCGCAATCAAGCTCGTTGGGGTCGTCATCCAGCTTGCCGTGGAGGGCGACAACCTCGCGATCGAACCGGACGAGCGTCGGAAGCGGTGGAGCGGGCGGCCCAACAGCGACCGGCGGAGCATCGGGCGGGAAATCGACCCGCATCGGACCCTTCGATCGGACGAGGAGCGGCACCGGGTCGGGTTTCTCGGGCTTCCCGTCGTTCGCTCCCGTGCTGGAATTCGAGGCCCCCGACGCCTTCGCTTCGGGCCGCTTTTCGCTGCCAGCGAGCACCCCCGATTGGCCGGCGTCGCGCAGGACCACCTGCACGTTCTTCTTCAGGAGCAGGTACTCGGCACCCGACATGCCCGCCGACGATCCATCCGTCCGGGCGAGATCGGGGTCGGCGGCCCGCAGAACCAGGTCGAGGCCATCACCGTCGGCCGTATGGTCAGGGTCCTCCATGTGGACGTGCGACTCGCTGGTGATCAGCCGTCTGGCTTCATCGTAATCGGCGTACGTCAGAGGTCCGATCCTGAGGTCGTCGGCCTGGGTTTCGGGTGTCCCATGATCGTCTCGAATCCAGACATTCCCCTCCAGTAGCGCGTGCTCGACCTTGATTCCGCCGCTGCTCTGCTTGGTGTTAATCCCGATTGGCTGGTTCAGGTCGAGCGTCGCCCGGTCGCACGTGAGAGCCCGGAGCCCCTTGCTGCCACTCCCCTTGCCGATGATCACGAACGGCGACATGATCACTCGCTTACCGTCATACTTGACCCCGTCCTGCTCCTGAACTTCCTCATAATCCTGCCAGTACATCCAGAACCCACGCAGGCTGTTGTAATAGGCGTAAGGCAATTCGTCTGTGGAAGTCCAGTGTTTGGGCCCAAACATCCGGATTGCGACCTTCCGCGCCTCGAGGCGGGACTGCGTCGTCCGCGCCGCGAACATCAGCGTCCCTTCCGACTGCCCCGACCGCAACCGCCCCAGCGCCATGTCGAAGGCGCGGACATACCCGAGATACCCCGCGTAAACCAGGGCCAGTGTCGTCCCGAGCTTTAGCAGCGTCTTGAGCACGGCCGGGGGTCTCTTTTGTTTCGGTAATTGGTAAGGGATTCTAGGTCATGGGTCGGCGCTGAGCGGAACCGGGTGTCTCAGCAACAGCTTTCACAGTCATCAAAATGGCAAAAGACGGATTCGCACCTAGGAACAACCCTGGAATTTCAGAATCAACTCGATCAGCTCGCGGACAGCGCCCTTCCCACCCGGTGCGCGGGTGATGAGATGGGCGGCCTGGCGGACCTCCTCAACAGCATCGTGCGGGCAGGCGGCCAGGCCGACGGCCTGAAGGACGGGAAGGTCGGGGAGGTCGTCCCCGATGTAACAAACCTGTCGGGGCTCGAGGCCTAGCCGGGCGATCAGGTCGCGGAACGGGCCTATTTTGGAGTCGTGCCCCTGGAGAACGTGCGCGATCGAGAGCTCGGCCGCCCGCCGCTCGACCGCCGTCGCCTTACGCCCCGAGAGGATCGCCGATGCCTTCCCCGCGCGGTGCCAGAGCGCATAGCCAAGCCCGTCGCGGACATGGAACCGCTTCGTCTCCGAGCCGTCGGCAGCGATCGCGATCACGCCATCGGTGAGCACGCCGTCGACATCGGCAACCAGCAGTTCGATCGGCGCGCACCGGTCGGCCAGTTCGCCGAGGGCCCGGTCGTGGTCGCGATCGGACATCCGGTCAGTCCTCGAAATCCGCGGGGAGCAGCCCGATCAGGTCCGTCACGTCGACGAGCCCGACCAGCCGCCCGACCCGATCGATCACTGGGAGCTCGCTGATTTTGTGCGCCTTCATCACCTCGACCGCGTCGGCGAGGGTCGAGCCGGCCCGGATTGCGTGCGGGTCAGGGGTCATCACGGCGCCGATCGGCCCGTCGAGCTCGGCCTCGCGCCGGCGCTCGAAGAGCCGCGCCAGGTCGCTGTCGGTGAAGATCCCGAGGAGCGTCCCGGCCTCATCGACGATCAGGACAGCCCCCGATCGCCGCCTTGGGCCAGCCAGCCGAACGAAGACCGATCGGACCGGCTCGTCAAGCCGGGCACGCCGAAGCTGGCGGTCCGACCGCATCACCTCGTCGACCCGCGTTAGCCGACGCCCCAGGCTTCCGCCCGGGTGATACAGCGCGAAGTCCTCGGCGGTGAATTCGCGCATCCGGCTCACCAGCAGTGCCAGCGCGTCGCCGACGGCCATTAAAACCGTCGTGCTGGCCGACGGCGCCAGCCCCAGCGGGCAGGCCTCGGCAATCGGACCGAGCGCGATGCAGAGATCGGCCGCTCGACCGAGCGAACTGCTCGCTCGCTCCGTGATGGCCACCAGCGTCGCGCCGACCCGACGCAACGGCAGAATCAGCCGGAGGACTTCCTCCGTCTCGCCGCTCTGCGAGAGCGCCAGCACAATGTCGTCGGACCGGATGCGGCCGAGGTCGCCGTGAACGGCCTCGGCCGGATGAAGTGGAAACGCCCGCGTCCCGGTCGAGGCCAGCGTCGACGCGATCTTCTGGCCGACCTGACCGGTCTTCCCCATCCCCGTGACGATCACCAGCCCCGGTGATCGGTGGATGAGGTCGGCGGCCTGCGCGATCGCGTCGCCGACACGGTCACGCACTCGCTCGATCGCCTCGGCCTCGATCCGAAGCACCTCGCGCGCAAAGGCTACCCCCTCGGCCTCGACGGTCGTGGCCGACGGCCATCCCGTGATCGTTGCCATCGTGGGCCTCCCTGCCCCGCTCGGTACCGTTCCCTCACCGGCCATGCCCGCCGGCGCCCGCACCATAGCCAATCCCCGGAGAGGCGTCAACGCGGCTCGATTCGGCCCGACCGGCCCTCAACCCGCCGGCTCGATCACCTCACTCTTCCTCATCGGCTAATCGGGTCGCGGAGGTTAGAGAACCTGGAGAGACCGGCAGGGCCCTGGCCTCCAGCTCCCTCGCCCGGTCCGACCGAAACGCCCGGCCGGCAACGACCTCGAAACGGCGGACCGCATGCCAGGTCAGCCCCGCCGCGAGTCCGGCGTAGATCACCAGGCTCAGCACGCTGAAGATCGCAAGCCAGGCCGGGCCGTCGTCGACGTCCCAGAGCCGCCAGAACGGCGGCCACTGGATCGACTGGAACCGTCGGAAGTAATTCGGCTCCATCACAAGCTTGGCGACCTCGTAGGGCGTGAAGCCCGGCATGTCCATGCTGGCGAATCCGTACTTCGAGAGGACATTCAGGATCCCCTGCCCAGAGACATTGATGAGCAAAAGCAGTCCGATCGTGAGGAACTGCGCCAGCCAGGTTGATCGATGGAACATCGAGACCCAGACGCCGAGCGCCGCCGCGAACCAGGCATAAACTGCAACCGCAACGACGATCGCAGGCAGGCTCGCCCAGTGGATCGCCCCCGTGACCAGGCCGCCGACCAGCAGCAGGACGATCATCGAGCCGAGCCGAGCCCCCCTCCGCATCGCACCGAGGAGCTTGGCGAGGACGATCTCTCGGCTGGTGAGGTCGGTCGCCGTGAGGCTGACCCAGGTGTCGTCCTCATGCTCCGACGTGATCGACGCCGCAGCTGAGCCGGCGACGATCAGCGTCCCCAGGAAATAGATCACCGGGATCACACCGCCGAGGAACGAGAGAAAAAGAAAGCGATGGAGGGAACCGGTCTGCACGCGGATGAAGGCAGAGCCCATCGCCGGCGTGTATCCGTGTTCCCACATCTCGACGAAGGCCGAAAGGAACATCCAGACGCCGTTGTAGAGCAGCAGGCCGCCGAGGAACACGGTGAGCAACCAGCCGACGGCCCGAGCAAGACCACCGGGCCTCGACGTTTGAAGTTCCTTCCAGAGCATCGGGTGGTCGCCGATCGGCGGATGCTTTCCCGCTCGCCGCTTCGAGAGCCAGGCGCGGAGCCCGCGAGGGCGGCGGATCGCATCGTCCTGCCGACGGAAGATCGGCCGGAGTTGCACCGCGGCCAGCCCCGCCAGTCCCGCGCCGAGGGCGGCCTGGATGCCGATCATCCCGTACATCGGGGCCAGCCGGTCACTCCCCGGCAGGAACCCGCCGAACATCAGTTCGCGGATTGTCTCGACCGGCGAACTGGCCCCGATCCAGTCGGCGAGCCCTACGATGGCCGAATCGAACGCCAGGTTTCCGGTCCACGAAACGTTCCTGAGGACCCACGGCAAGAGTAGCCAGAGGGTCTCCAGCCCGTACGCGGCGAAGAGCGCCTCGCGCGGGTGGCGAGCGATCGTCGAGACCCAGATTGAGAGTGTGGCCAGGAACCAGGCCGTCGATAGTGTCGCACCGACGCCCAGGACCACCAGGATCGGATCGACGCCGCCGATCAGTACGAGCAGGCTCAGTACCGGCACGCTCACACCCAGCACGACGACCAGATAGAGCATTCGGACCATCAGCTTGCCGAGCACGATCTCCGGTCCGGTCAACTGGCTAGCGAGCAGGTAATGGAGCGTCTTTCGCCGCTTCTCGTCGGCAATCGCCCCGGCCACCAGCGCGGGCGTGAGGACCAGAACCAGAATCTCCTGCCCGACCGCGACCGAACCGAACGCCGAGAGCCCAAACCACGGCATCATCTCGGCCGGTATGATCCCGCCCTCAGCCGACGACCAGGCCGAGTGGACCGTCCAGAGGATCAGCAGCAGGACGACCGCGTACATCGCCCGGGTGGCATAGAACCGTCCCCGACGCGACGTGATGATCATCTCGAACGTGAAGACCGGCCCGGGGAGCATCGCTTCACCTCGCTTCCTGGTAACCTCCGACGGTTGTCCAGGATAGCGACCCGGCCCTCCCTGCGGAAGGAAGGATCAGCGGTCGGCGAGGAGGGCAAAGCGGGTGGTTTCTCGCAGCCACGGAGAGACGGAGAAAAACCCCGAGTCACATTCCATTTTCGATATCGAAAGTGGAATATCCAGATTGGGTCAAAAAAGGCGGAAGTGGGCCTCCGCTTCGCCTCGAAGGCCCCAACCGTCGCCCAGCCTCACTGCAGGGCGGCGGCGGCACCGACGATGTCGGCGAGCTCTCGGGTGATCTGGGACTGCCGGGCTCGGTTATACTGGCGGGTAAGCGACTTGACGAGGTCGTCGGCGTTCTTGGTAGCACCTCCCATGGCGACCATCCGCGCGATCTGCTCGCTGACGGCCGCATCGAGGAAGCACTTGAACAGGCGGACCTTGAACGAGACCGGGACGAGTTCCTCAAGAATGCTGGCGGGGTCGGGGAGGAATTCATAGGGGACCCGTGTCTTTTTCTTGTCGGAGGCGGCGGCCTCAGGAGTGGTCGCCGACCTTGAATGACGAACCGACGGGCCTGTCTGGCCAAGCTCTGCCGTCGCGACAGGGAGCAGGGTCTGCACAGTGGCGACCTGGCGGGACGACGAGAAAAACTGGGTGTAGGCGACGTCAAGCCGGTCGATTGAGCCGCTCAGGTAGAGCCGGATGTACTTCTCGGCGAGGGCCTCGACCTCCTCGTATTGCGGCCGATCCTCAAACTGCGTGTAGGCGGTCTCGACCGCCTGACGGCGGAAGCGGAAGTAGTTAATCCCCCGCTTGCCGGCCACCTCGATCTTTGTCTCAATTCCGGCGGTCTGGTCGTCGAGCAGCCGGGCGTTCGCGATCGCGACCGCGGCCTGGTCGGCGAGGATGCCGAGGAGACGGACGTCATCCTTCCCGAACTGGTCGAGTCCGAGCTTCGAGAGCACGATGACCCCCGTGACGCGGCGCTCGA
>DAIDJI010000287.1 GCA_027451455.1 Planctomycetales bacterium
CCAGCCGCTCGCCAACTTCGCGCAGGGTCATCGGCGCTTCGGAGCCGAGGCCGAACCGGAGGCGGATGATCGCCGCCTGGCGTTCGCCCAGATGCTCCACGAGACGAAGCGATATGCCGCCGCCGCCCGCCTCTGGTCGGAGGCGCTGGCGGCCAACCCGAGGCCCGACGACGATCTTCGGTCCGCCCGACGCTACAACGCCGCCTGCGCCGCAGCCCTGGCTGCTGCCGGCCGGGGCGAAGACGACCCGAAACCCGACGATCCCGCAAAGGCCGACCTGCGCCGCAAGGCCCTCGACTGGCTGCGGGCCGACCTGACCGCCTGGGCGAAAACGCTGGATTCGGGCGGGGCTCAGGCCCGCGCCGCCGTCACCAAGATCCTCCGCTACTGGAAGCAGGACACCGACCTGGCGGCCCTCCGCGACGAGGCCGCCCTGGCCGCCCTCTCCGAGCCCGAGCGCGCCGAATGGAAGGCCCTGTGGGCCGGGGTGGACCGACTGCTGGATCGGGCCAGGGGGACGGGAATCCGCAGCGACGCCGCGAAGGAAACGGGGAAACGTCCCGGGGCGGCGACGAATTGAGGGGGCCCGCGTCCGAGCCGGCATGGAAGCCGGCATCCTCTTCGCAGCCACAACCTAAAAAAGGCCGCCGGAGCATTCGACTCCGGCGGCCTTCGAGAATCTCCCGGGCGACGCCCCCGCGCTCGTGGCAAGGGCTACGATCCGCATCAGCGCGACTCGCTGAAGTCCATCTCGAAATCGCTGAGGTTGATCGGCGAATCGGCCTCGCCCTCGTCGGACGGCTTGTCATAGATTTTCGCCCAGCGGCGGGAGTCGGGTTCGTGGTAATGACCATGACCAGACCGCTCATTCTCACGCTGGCAATCGATGCAGCTATTCGTGTACGGCAAGGCGTTGAGCCGGGCCTCGGAGATCTTCGCGCCGCAGAACTCGCAACGACCGTAAACCCCAGCGGCGATCCGCTGAAGGGCATGCTCGATCTGCCCGAGCTCACGGCTCTCGATCTCCACCAACTGCGAGCAGATCTCGTCGTTGGCCGAGTCCACGGCGGCATCGACGTTATCGCCGACAACGCTCAACTCGGAGAATTTGCGGAAGCTATCGAGGTCGCCGTTGAGGGCCTTGCGCAGCGCGTCTCTCCGGGCGATCAACCGGCTAGTCAGTCGAAGTAAGGCGTCTTTGCGGGCCATATTAACACCTCCTGGTGTCTATCACTCGCGGATCTCGGTGGTCGGAATCAGGCCGACAGACAGACCCGGCGTTTCAGCTATCCCCAGTCGACACGATCGGCCGGAAAGACGTTCGATGAAAGAGGATCAGTCCTCGAACTGGGTGGCAGTGCCGGGGCCGGGCTGACAGAGAGGTTCGCCTCGTGGTTCCGCTCGTGCGGGCAAAAGGGATGACCTCAACTAGCACATTATGCGCCGCTGGCAAGAGACAGGCGGCCCGACCGCCGGTCTCCAGGAATAATACGTCGTGGCCGGGCAAGGGGTTGCCCGAATTTCCAAAAATCTTCATCCGCAACCCGGACATCCGGCGGATCGGAAAGATCCGTTGTCCCCGAGGTGGCGAGACGGCCCCCGCCGAGGGGCCAAAGGAGGATCGGGAGAAGCCGACAGCCTGGCCGGTTCCGTTCGGTTAAACAATGGTCGAGGGGGAGTTGGGTCGGGCCTGGGCCCGCATCAGAATCCGCCCTCGGCTCTACATATTCCTTCGCAATCTCGCCCGGATCGGTGTCAAACGAGCTCTAGGCCCTTGCGGGGGCGAGGATCTCGACCGGCTTCGGTCGGGCGTCATGGGACCTGGTGCGGGACTTCCTTCCGGGCGTTCCGGGGCAAGGTGTAATCGGCGATGACCCGAGGTTGCGACTCTCCTGGAGTGCGAAGCAGATTTACATAACGGACCGAGCCCGTGTCAAGATAGACCCGCTGCTCGATCAGCCGTCCCCGGGAGGCGACATAGCTCCGTGAGGTCGGTTCCGCGATCAATCGCCGCTTCAGTTCGTCGGCGGTCAGGCCGATCAGGCTGGCCGAGGCGGCCGTCGCTCGGGCCGGTTCGACGGGGGCGGACGGGGCCTGTGCGATCGCCTCGACCCATTTGTCCTTCTCGCGACGGTAGCCACGAAGGCGGAACGCCTCGGCGGTCTCGCGCGAGTTTGGATCGATCTCCCAAGCTTTACGGAGCAGTTCGACGGCCGTGACCCGGTCTCCGGCCATCTCTTCATAGAGCGGGGCCAGCGCAACGCGTCCCTCGGCGTCGGAATCACTAAGCTTCGATCGCTTCCGGTCGAGCCAGTCGCGAAGAACCTGCCGGGCCTCCTCGGGACGTCGAAGGCGGTCGCGGTAGACGTCGGCGAGCCGGCGAACCTCGTCCTGTCGGAGCGTCCCCAGGTCTCGCCTCGCGGCAACGATCCCCTGCTCGACGAGCTTCGCGGGCAGATCGAAACGCTCGGGAAGTTGCTCGGCGGCGCGGTCGGCGAGGGCGATTGCAGTGGGGAGGTCGGCGACGGGTTCGGCCTCAAAGATCCGGGCGCGGACATCGGCCCAGAGGCGGCGGTCCATGGCCTTCCGGATCGCGTCCGACGCCTCGCGATAGGCTGAGGCGGGGTCGTCGGCGTATCGGGCCTCCCAGGGCTTGAGGGAAACCTTCGCCGACTCGCGATCGCGGCCAGCGCCGGGGAAGAACGCGTCGACCTCGGAGGCGACCATCCGAAGTGCGGCCAGGCCGTCGGCCGAGGCAAGCCGGGCCCGGAGGGCCCGATGTGCCAGCGCCGAGGGCTCGGGCTCGGCCACCTTCCGATCCCGGGCCTCGCGGGCCATCCTGAGCCATTGCTCGGGGGCATCCACAGTGACCCGCTTCATCTCGCCCTCGATCTTCAGCGCCTCAGCCTCGAGCGCCCGGGCTCGGCGGGCAAGGGGCTCGTCGTGAAAGGCAGTGGCACGGTGCTCGGCCCATCGGGCCCAGGCGCGTCGCGTTCGGTAATCGCCTGGCCGAAGCTGCGCCAGGGCCCCTTCGAGACGTTGGAGGTCGGGCGGCTTCAGCTCAATCGCCTCGACCCGGCAGACGAGCTGTTTGCCCTCTCGTTCGAAGCGTCCGCGGATGACCGCCGAGACCATCCGAGTCTGAGCCGGCCGAAGCCGCCGGGGGACCAGGAACGTGACCGGCGTTCGCTTGAGCTGCAATTCGTCGTCGTCGTTGCCGCCCCGGGTCACGTAGAAGGCGACCCGGTCGTCGATCAGCACCTCCTGGCCGACGAGGTCGACGCGTCGGGCGAGGTCCGAGGGCTCGACCAGCGTCGGGGTGGTGACCGACGACTGGGCCCGCGTGACGGCGGGGGTCGCGACGAGGACGCAGGCCAGAAGGATCCCCGTGGATCGGCTCATGGCTGGTCCTCCTTCGGCAGCTCGACCATCTGAGGCGAGGGCCATCCGATCGCCCGGAGTGCTTCGGTATGGGTGATGAAAGCACCGCCTTCGGGCTCGATGCGGACCACCCATTGCTTCGCCTCGCTCTCGTAGTCGATGGAGCGCAGCTTCGCCCCAAACGCGATTCGCGCCCCCTTCGCCGGCTCGGCCAGTTCGAAGAGGCGGAAGCCGTTCAGGTCGATCCGGGCGTAGCGATCGGGCAGGGGCAAATTCCCATCGCCGAACCGGCTCGCCTCACCTGCCGGGAAGACGGTGTAGGCGATTTCGTAACGACCGCCGTCGGCCGGGGTCGCGACCACCGTCGTGTCGAACAGGAAGTATCGCCCCCTGTAGAGCTTCTCGAGGTTCGTCTCCCAGTCGCCCCGGGCCGAGGCCCGACCCGCCTGTTCGAGCAGTTCCTCCAGGGGCTCCGGGCAGAGGTCGTTGAAGACGGCAGCCTCGCTGGCGGCCTGCTGGATCTCGGCGGCTCCCTCAACAGCACCGCCGAGGGCATTGACGGCCGATCGGGCGGCCGAGAGTAGCTGGTAGGCGAGGTCGAAGTCTCCCCTTTCGAGCGCCGGAATCCCCTCGGACCGGCCCCGCTCCGCGATGAAAGGGTACTGAGCGCGGAAGTTCCTCCACGACCGAAACCCAACACTCGCCGCGATCACCAGGGCGACCAGGACCAGGATCAGCGCGGGACGGGGCCCGGTCCGCGCTCGCGCTCGCGGCCTGGGCTCAACGTGAGTGGGAGCAGGCGGCGGAACATTCGTCGGACGTCGTCGAGCGGGCTGGACCGCCGAGGGAGTCGGGGCGGACTCGCGGCGACGAGCGGCCTCGATCTCGGCGGCGGCCAGATCCTCGGGGGCAACCTGGGCCGCCCGGCGGGGTGGCGCCTCGGCAGGAGTCTCGTCCCATTCGATCCCGGGGTCGTCGCCGCCGGGGACATCCTCGGTCGCGACGGCGCTGGGGGGAAGGTCGGTTAGCTCGATCGGGGCGTCGTCGTGCCATCCGCCCGGATTCCGGCCAGGGTGCGACCGTGGGGGCGAGGCACCGGCTGGCGGGACGGGTTCCGGGAGCGGGCTCCTCGGCAGCACGAAGACACCCTCGCCGCAGGAGGGGCATCGCAACGCCTGGTATCCCTCCGTACGCTCGCCCCGAACGCGGTGGCCCGAGGCACACGCCAGATTGAACGTCTGGACCTGCGGGCCCTCCGTTCCCAGTTCCTGCAGGAATCGCCTGGCACGGCCCAGGAAGCTCAAGACAACACCTCATGCCATCCACACGCCGCCGATCAAGCCCCGCGCTCGGGCGGGGACAGGTGTCGGAATTATCAGAAGAGGCGTCGTCCAGGTCAACTGGCCTGGGGATAGGGACGGCGCCATGCTTCATGCGATCGTCCCGACGTGATACGATCTTTCGAGCGTTCGACGAGTAGAGCAAACCTCGGGGGGCTTCGTGGTTGCCCGTCCTCGCGTCGACGACGTGACGGGATCCTCAGCCCCGGGATTCCAGGAGTTCACGGTGGCGACTCAGTTCGACCTGGTGGTGATCGGTGCCGGGCCCGGCGGCTACGTCGCGGCGATCCGGGCGGCGCAGCTCGGCATGAAGGTGGCGTGCGTCGAGAAGGGCAAGACCCTCGGCGGAACCTGCCTGAACGTCGGCTGTATCCCCAGCAAGGCGATGCTCGATTCCAGCGAGCTGTTCCACCTCTCGAAAGAGCGATTCCAGAAACACGGCATCCGGTTCGACGGGCTGAAGCTTGACCTCGGCGTGATGCTCGCCCGCAAGGATGAAGTCGTCAAGGGACTCACCGACGGCGTCCGGTTCCTCTTCCGCAAGAACAAGATCGAGCCCATCTTCGGCGCCGCGACGATTACCGGCCCGACATCGGTCCGCGTTTCGCTCAGCGAGGGCGGCACGGCCGACCTGGAAGCGAAGCACATCCTGATCGCGACCGGATCGATCCCGGTCGCGCTGCCGTTCCTCCCGTTCGACGGCAAGACCGTGGTCGACTCCACCGGCGCGCTGGCGTTCGACCGCGTGCCGGAGCACCTGGTCGTCATCGGTGCCGGCTACATCGGGCTGGAACTGGGCTCGGTCTGGAAGCGGCTCGGGGCGAAGGTGACGGTCCTGGAGTTCCTGCCGAGGATCACTCCGCTGGCCGACCAGGAGATGGGCGAACTCCTGCGCCGGAGCCTGGTCAAACAGGGGCTGGAAATCCACCTCGAGACGAAGGTCACCG
Source organism: Planctomycetales bacterium (assembly GCA_027451455.1). Taxonomy (GTDB): domain Bacteria; phylum Planctomycetota; class Planctomycetia; order Isosphaerales; family Isosphaeraceae; genus JAKAUH01. The sequence goes on from DAIDJI010000287.1 coordinate 5,669, forward strand.
GGGCGAAGGTCGAAGGCGATCGGGTCGAGGTCCGCGCCCAGAAAAAGGACGGTTCCGAGCTCGCGATCGCTAGCGACCGCGTCCTCGTGGCGGTCGGACGAAAGGCGTATACCGAGGACCTCGGACTGGACAAGCTGGGGATCGCCGTCGATGCGAGAACGGGGAAGGTCGCGGTCGATGCGCACTTCCGAACCAGCGTTCCGACGATCTCCGCCATCGGCGACGTGATCGAGGGCCCGATGCTGGCGCACAAGGCCGAGGACGAGGGAATCGCCTGCGCCGAGATCCTGGCGGGCAAGGCAGGACACGTCAACTACGAGACGATCCCGAGCGTGATCTACACCTGGCCCGAGATGGCAAGCGTCGGGATGACCGAGGAGCAGATCAAGGAGAAGGGGATCGAGTACCGGACCGGGAAGTTCCCGTTCCTGGCAAACGGCCGGGCAAAGGCCATGGACGAGACCGAGGGCCTGGTGAAGATCCTGGCCGACGCGAAAACCGACCGCGTGCTGGGCGTCCACATCTTCGGGCCCAAGGCCTCGGAGATGATCGCCGAGTCGGTCGCGGTGATGGAATTCGCTGGCAGTGCCGAGGACATCGCCCGGACCTGCCACGCCCATCCGACGCTCTCTGAGGCCACCCGCGAGGCAGCCCTCGCGGTCGATGGACACGCGATCCACAGTTGAACTTCAGGGAAGGATCGATGCTCCCACGCCCGCCGTCGCGACGCATCACCCGTACCGTCGCGGCGGCGATGGCGTCGCTCGCGATCCTCGCCTGCTCGCATGGGCCGGCAACGGTCGTCCCCGTAGCCCAGGACGAATCCTGGTGGCTCGAACGCCACCGAGCGAACCTCGACCGCGGCCGAGAGGGACCGGCTGACCTTCTCTTCCTCGGCGATTCGATCACCCAGCGCTGGAGTGAAAACGCGATCTGGCGTCGGTATTATCAGCCCCGACACGCGGCCAACTTCGGTGTCGACGGCGACCGGATTCAGAACGTTCTCTGGCGGATCAAGAACGGCGAACTGGACGCCATCGACCCCAAGGTGGTCGTGTTGCTCATCGGGACGAACAACCTCGACAACGCCTCGACCGGAGAGATCGCCGAGGGGGTGAGGGCGATCCTCGTCGAGATCCGTCGGCGGCTCCCGAAGACTCGCGTCCTGCTGCTGGGGCTCTTCCCGAGGGGCCGAGCGACCGACACCGTCCGAAAGACGATTGGCGCGGTGAATGAAAAGCTGGCAAGGCTCGACGACAGCGACCGCATTCGTTATCTGGATATCGGCCAGGCTTTTCTGGAACCGGATGATGCGATCGCGCGGGAGGTGATGCCCGACTTCCTGCATC
>DAIDJI010000288.1 GCA_027451455.1 Planctomycetales bacterium
CAGGGCAAAAGGTTACGAGCCGGCCGAGTCTCGCGTCTTCTTGGCCGGCGAGGAGCAGGTTGAATATGACTTCGCGCTGAAGCCGGCTGAGTAGTCGAGTCCCGACGGGAGGGTTGTGATCGGCCCTCACTCGACTACACTGGAGGCCGGGCGCGTCGTGGACGCGCCGGCATCCAGGACGAGGGGAGGCGGCCTTGCAACTTCAGGAGATGACCTGGCCGGCGATCGCGTCGGTCTCGAAGAGTCTGCCGCTCGTGGTCCCGATCGCGGCCGTCGAGCAGCACGGATGGCACCTCCCCGTCGCGACCGACAGCCTCCTGCTCGCCGAGGTCGTCCGGCGCGCCGGTGAAATCCTCGGCGATCGCGCCATCTGGACGCCCTTGCTCTGGCTGGGCAACTCGCACCATCACATGGACTTCCCCGGCACGATCTCGGCGGCGCCCCGGACCTACCTCGACGTACTGGGCGACCTTCTCGACGGCATGGTGGCCCACGGCTTTCGCCGGATTGTCTTGCTCAACGGCCACGGCGGCAACATCGTCCCGGGGAGCCAGGCTGTCTTCGAGGCCCGCCAGCGCCACCGACGCGAGGGATTGCTCCTGCTCTCGGCCACCTACTGGCAGCTCGGCAGCCGGCCGAACGAGATCGAGCCCTCGCTCGTGCAGTCGGAGATGGGCCACGCCTGCGAGTGGGAAACCTCGATGATCCTCCGGATCGCCCCTCATCTCGTCGGCGAGATCGCGAAGATCGAGCCGGTCGCTCAATCGCCTTCATTCGCGCCGGCCTCCCGGGGCTGGATCACCCGCGAGCGGAGCGAGGTCGGCCATATCGGCGACCCCCGCGCCGCGACCGCCGAGAAGGGCGAGGCGCTCCTCTCGATCTTCGCCCGAGATGTCGCGGCCTTCCTGGAGCGGGTCGTCGCCTGGGACGGCCGCTCCTGGGAAGGATGAACATGCTCACGAACGAAACAGCCGCGACGATCGCGGATCCCGACGACCGAGCGGCGACCACCCGCACCTGGGGCATCTGCCTGATGATGCTCCTGGCGACCATGCTCAACTACATGGATCGCCAGACCCTCTCGCAGCAGGCCACCGACATCAGCCGCGCCTTGCATCTGGACAACAAGCAATACGGCCTGCTCGAATCGGGATTCGGGCGGGCGTTCGCGATTGGCGGGGTCGTCGCCGGGCTGGCCGTCGACCGGATGGGCCCACGTTGGCTCTACCCGATCGTTTTGCTCGGCTGGTCGATGGCCGGCTTCGCGACCGGATGGGCGTCGACCTATCAACAGCTCTGGTACGGCCGGGTCGTGCTCGGTTTCTTCGAGGCCGGCCAGTGGCCGTGCGCCCTGGTCACCGCCCAGCGGCTGCTTTCGCGGCGTGACCGCGCCCTCGGCAACAGCCTGATCCAGAGCGGGGCCTCGCTCGGCGCGATCGCGACACCGATGGTCGTTCTGGCGATGAGCACGGGCGATCCCGACGACTGGCGGTTACCCTTCCGCGTGATCGGGGCCATTGGCCTGCTCTGGGTCGTCGCCTGGCTGATCCTCGTTCGACCGGGCGATCTTGCGTTACGCGAGGAGATTGCCCCATCGAGTCCGGCCGCGAGCCCTCGCCTGCAAGGGTCGTTCGTCCGGCGATTGCTGATTCTCATCGTCGTTGTGACAGTCATCAACCTTTGCTTTCACTTCTTCCGTGCGTGGATGCCCAAGATGCTCCGCGAGGAATACCACTTCAGCAATCGGACGGTCCAGCAGTTCTCAGTTGCCTATTACCTCGCCACCGACGCCGGTTGCCTCGCGATCGGGTTCCTGGTCCGATGGCTCGCCAACCGAGGTTGGTCCATCCACGGGGCGCGGATCTCGGCGTTCGCCGCCTGCTGCTTGCTGACGGCGCTCTCGACGGTCGCCGCGATGGTCCCCGGATCGTGGATGCTGATGGCGTTGCTGCTGCTGATCGGGTTCGGCTCGCTCGGCCAGTTCCCGGTGTATTATGCCTTTACCCAGGAGTTATCCGCTCGTCGGATGGGGAATGTCACCGGCATCCTCGGGTTTGCGTTCTGGATGATCTATTCGCTGGTGGGCGGCCCCATCGGGCGCTGGATCGACCACACCGGCGCGTTCTCGCAGGTGATGTTCGGGGCCGGCTTGCTCCCGCTGGTCGGCCTGCTCGCGGTCGGCCTCTTCTGGGACCGCGGAGAGCCCGACAAACCGGAACGCGCGACGTCCTGATCGACGGATCGGGATGGCCGACCCTTCATCCCCGCGCCGGCCTGGGTGGGCCAGGCCGCGCAATCGATGCGATCCGAGCCCGGGCGACAGGCGCCCCGATCGGATTCCTGCGCTGGGGAAGAGGAGCGGCGAAGGGAACGTTCAAGGATCAAGGGTCTTGCGCAACTCAGACGGGTGCGGGGTCTTGCCTCCCCAGCACTTGACGATGAGCCGGGCCGTCTCGGGGTCGTGGTGGAGCAGTTCGGGATAGACGAACGGATAATGATCGTTCGTGCCGAAGGCGGCCTCGGTCGCGTCGGCGAAGTATTCCCTCGCGTCATCGATGGAGTGGGGCCGGTACGACTTGCCGTCCCATCGCATGACCGAATCGTAGAGTTTCGCCCGGATGACGCGATCGTACTCGGCCCGGATCTCGGCGTTCTGGAAGCCGTCCGGGACGAACTGGTGATGATAGGCGTGGGCGAATTCATGCAGCAGGAGCGAGGGTTGCTCGAGCGTAAAGGTGATGTAGTTTCGGACATCGCCGATCTCGATACCGTGGGCCTTGTCGGGGTTCTTCCCGAGAGCCCGGACCGAGCGGACGTCGGGATTGTAGCAGAGTCCGACGGGCGTCTTCTCGTGGTCCTCGATCCAGATCCGGATGGTCCGCAGCCTCTCCACGGCCTTCCGAGGAACGCGATGTTCGATCTGCACCAGATCGCTGCGAAGCAGGTCCAGGGCGCGGTCGGTGAGCGTTGCGTGCCGTCGGACGAGGTCCTTGTGGATGTAGACGACCCAGCCCTCGACCTGCTTGATCTCGTATCGGCTCGTGGGCGAGTACGACGGCGGGCTCTGGGCCTCGGCGGGGCGCGATTCGAGCGCGACCACCGCGAGCGCGAGGACGACGGCGGGGCGGAAGGACGACTGAGGACGACGAGACATCGAGACCTCCCGGTGTGAGAGACACCTGCCTGTCATGGAATCGATCTTCAAGGCCACGATTTCGGGGCGGATCGTGCCCAGGCCGATCGCTCGACCCGGCCAGGGCTCACGTCGCGCCCTGGTGATTGAGCTGGAAATCGATGACGAGCGGCAGGTGGTCGGAGGCATCGCGCGCGAGCCGGGAGTGGGCGATGTGCGCGTGTCGGATCGCGACCGGGCCGCGGACGAACGCCTTGTCGAGCGAGGCCACCGGCCAGTAGGCCGGGAAGGATCGGAACCGCGATCGGGGCGCCGTCACCTGCTCGAAGCCGTGCCGGGCGAACGGGCCGCGGGCCAGCGTGTTGAGCCAGTCGTTGAAGTCGCCGACGATCAGCGTCGGTAGTTTTTCGGACGCTCGAAAAAGCTCGTGCCCGAGCAAATGCCGGACCTGCCAGTGCCGCTCGCGCTCGGCCAGGCCGAGGTGCCAGTGGACCAGGTGGAACGGCCCCTCGGGCGTCTCGACGACCACCAGTTGAGCCCCTCTCGGCTTCCGTCGCTTCATCCGGAGCGAGACCTGATGCGCCCCCTGGAACGGCCATCGCGAGAGGATCAAATTGCCGTATCCGCCGTCCTTCACCCGGACGTTGAGCTGGTACAGATGCTCCTCGGCCCGGAGCGCCTCGGCCAGCTCCCTCGGCTGGTCGTGGTGATGCGATCGCAGGACGTTCCGATCCACCTCTTGCAGGCAGATCAGGTCCGGGTGGAGGTCTTCCAGCACGCGGACGATCCGGTCGAGGCGGTAGCGGCGATCTCGCCCGCCAATCCCCTTGTGGATGTTGTAGCTGATCAGTCTCATGGTTTTTTAGGTATCAGATTTTGTCGGAGGGCAGATCGGCGGCGGCGGACTCGGCCTCGGTCCGGGCGACGTGCTCGCTCAGCAGGGGTGCGGGGCCGTCGATGGCCGGGTGGGCGGCGCGGCCCTCGCCGTCGCGTTCAATCGGGAAGTCGAGCGCCGGCGAGGCCCGCAATTCCAGTGGCAGCCCACCCCACCGAGCGCGGTAGATTCCCCGGACAATCAGCCCGTGGTGGATCGCCCGATAGGCAAACCAGTATCCGATCACGTTCGGACCGGGAAGGACCCAGAGCGTCATTACGGCCGGCGGCGCCACGATCAGGTTGACGGTCAGCCAGAGAGAATGCCGCCAACATCGCTGCGACAGATAGCGGGTCCAAAGTCCGCGCACCTCTTCAGGGTCGCGACCGGCCGGGTGGTGCAGCTCGATCCAGGAGGCCGATCGAAGGCGGCGGAGCATCGTCTCGTCGGGGTGAGCCCAGGAGTGCATCCACTCCCAGGCGCGACGACTCCAGCGGACGATCCGCGTCTCGGATTGCTCCCAGACCGACCGAAGCTGCTCGCGATGCTCGCGTATCCGGCCTGACCAGCCGGTTTCCCCGGCGCGGGAATCGTCGCCGTCGGGACCATCGTCGGGCGGCTCCGACTCGTCCGCGTAGAAGAAGCTCCGCTTCCTGTCGAGCGATAGCAGATAGATTCTCACGGGTCGATCGCAATCCCCGGCCGGTCGCTCGCGGGGCTCGTCGGGTCGATGCTGGCGGGCGGCGCGGCCGTAGGCGCATTGTACCAGCGCGGGCCGGATCCCTCAGCGCCGAGCGGTCTCTCCCCTCGGACCGGTTCCTGCTCACCCTGGTCGGGTCATCGGGGACGGGCTCCGGTCGTTCGCGATCGGTGACTGTCCTTTGTCATTCGTACTGGTTGCCTCTGAGTGCAGGACCAGCAGCGGTTCGATCACGAAATGGGGACAGGGATCACGAAATGGGGACATCACGAAATGGGGACAGGCACCTGCGTCCAGGACCAGCACCGGTTCGATCACGAAATGGGGACAGGCACCTCCGCTTCGCTCCGGAGCCAGTCCCCGTTTCCTGGTCATTCCGAGAAGGAATCCGCCCTGACCGACTTCCCTCCCACCATAATATTTCGTGCCCTTCGTGGTTCCTCCGGTTCTTCGAACCCGGTTGTATAAATGCCTTAGTTCTCTCTCCTATTTTCGTGCCCTTACGTGATTTTTCGTGGTTCCTCCGGTTCTTCGATCCCGGTTCTGTGAATGCCCTTGATCTCCCTCCTCTTTTCGTGCCCTTCGTGTTTTTTCGTGGTTCCTCCGACTTTTCGATCCCGACTGTATCAATGCCTTTGATCTCTCTCCCATTTTCGTACCCTTCGTGATTTTTCGTGGTTCCTCCGGTTCTTCGAGCCCAGGGTGAATCCGATCACGTCAGACGCTTCCGGAAGAGGACCGCACTGATCGCGAGCAGGACAACCGCCTGGGCCGAGAGGACGACGGCGTGCAACCAGAGGTCGGCCCAGCCGGCGCCTCGGAGGACGACGCCGCGCGCCACGTCGATCATCCAGGTCGTGGGAATCATCTGCGCCAGCAGCCAGAACGGCCTCGGCATCGAGTCGAGAGGGAAGACATAGCCGGAGAGGAACATCGAGGGCAAGATCGTGGCGATGGTCATTTGCATCGAGGCGTCGCGGGTCTGGGCCTTCGTCGAGATCGCCAGGCCGAGCCCGATCATCGAGAGGTAGAACGGCAGCGCGACGATCAGTAGCGTGAAGACGTTTCCGTGGATTGGCACGCCGAAGCCGACCACCATCAGCAGGCCGATCATGCAGAACTCGGCCAGCACCAGCCCGAGATAAGGCAGCATCTTGCCGAGAATCAACTCGCTGGCGCGGACGGGCGTCATGAAGAGCTGTTCGAGTGTGCCTCTTTCCTTCTCGCGGACGACCGCATTCGCGGAGAGCATCGTCGCCATCATCTGGCAGAGGACAACCATCAGGCCGGGTATGAAGAAGTTGGCGGATCGCGTATCCGGATTGAAGAGCACGCGAGGCCGGGCCTCGACGGGCATCCTCCGTCCTTCGAGCAGCCGATCGAGCGACTCGGAAAGCGCGATCGCACCGCCGACGTTCACCGCCTCGGCCGCGACACTCGATTCCGAGCCGTCGACCAGGATCAACACCTGCCCGGTCCGCCCCGACTGCACGCGTCTCGAGTACGCCTCGGGAATCTTGATCCCGACCCGCGCCCGGCCCGAGACCAGCGCCCGGGCGAGGTCGCGGTCGGTGAAGACCTCGCCGATGATCCGGAAGTCTTCCGAGTTGGTGAACCGGAGCAAAAGCGACCGGCTCTCCTGCGTCCGGGCCTCGTCGAAGACGATCGTTCGAACGTGCCGGACGTTGGTGTCGATCGCATAGCCGAGCATGAACAGTTCGAGCACCGGCAGGAAAACGGCGAAGAAGAGCGTCGAGGGGTCGCGGACGATGTGCAGCCGCTCCTTGCGCGCAATCGCGACCAGCCGGCGGAATCCCCCACCGTTCATGGACGACCTCCCGTCTCCCGGGCGCGGGCGAGGGTCACGAAAACGTCTTCCAGTGTCGGCCAGGACGGACGGATCTCGGCCCCGTTCAACTCGTCGGCGAGCGACCGATCCGAGATCGCGGTCTCGACCACGGCACGCACCGATCGGCCGAAAATCGTCACCTGCAAGATACCCTCACGATCGCGGAGCCGGTCGAAGATGGCGGCCGGGTCGTCACCCAGGATCTCCACCCGGCGCGATCCGGCAGGCGTGACGCCCGGCCATCGGGTCAGTTCGTCGGGCGTGCCGACGGCCAGCAGACGGCCGAGATAAAGGTACGCGACCCGCCCACACCGCTCGGCCTCGTCCATGTAGTGCGTCGTGACGAAGAGGGTGACATCCTGTGCCGAAAGGCGGAAGAGCAGGTCCCAGAGGTCGCGACGGGCGACAGGGTCGATCCCCGCTG
>DAIDJI010000289.1 GCA_027451455.1 Planctomycetales bacterium
TACGAGCCCGGCGGCGTCGCCATCGAGAAGGCGGTGAAGTGGTCTTCCGCGCAATGGGACGAGCTGGATCAATTGGTCGACGCGACCGGCTTCTGGGAAGAATCGGTCGTTTACCCGAATGGAGCGATGATGATGGACGGAACGACCCTCGTCATCGAGGGCGTGAAGGATGGTCGATATCAGGCGGCCGAGATTGAGGACCCGGGTCCGCTGCACGGGGCGGTCTGTCGCTATGTCATGGCCGCGACCGGGCTCGATCTCTCGGGCGTGCGCGACACCTATAATGTGCGGCCGCCGGCTTTCGAGGACGCGGAATGATTCCTCGCCGTCGGGCAAGGCCCGGCCGGCGAGGTTTTGCACGGGAGTGGAAATGGGGACGAGATCATTTTTTGCAATTTGATCCCGTTTTGTCTATCGTTTGCAGGCAAAAGATTTATGTCCCCTTTTTCCGTTTCGTTCTGTCCCATTTTTCCGTTCCCTTTTCCGTTTTGTCCCCTTTCCCCGTTCGTCCCCCTTTTCCCTTTCGTCAATAAAACGTGCTTGGCTTCATTCGGCTAGAACTGCATAATATCTTGCTTTTCCTCTAGCTTTGCACTATAGATGACAAGGATCATCCGGGCGAGAGATAAGATGCTCAGCAGAGTTTGCTGAGGTCTAAAGCAGCTAGATCGAGAGTCTCTATGTCTTCCGATAGAAGAATCCGGAGCGCGATATCTCGCGACGATATTGGATTGAGCGAGGAGTATCGCCACAGACCTTTCCCAGACATACTGGATGAGCTGATCGCTGTACTTAATTTCCTAGATATGTGGCAACAAGGCATATCTCTAAATCCTCGGAATTTTAACAAGTATAAAGACTTTATGGATGTCTATACCACGCGGGCGAATGCAACACCAGGACTTCATCGTCTAAACTTGATCTGCAATCGCGAATGCGGCAATGATATCAATACCGGATTCTTGCGGCGTGTGCGTGGCCGAATTGGCACGGGGAATATTACGCTGACAGAGGCAGCAGTGCACCTAGAGGTCAATGCGACAACAGTCTTTTCCAAATCGGAGGACGAGAGTATGAATCGCAGAATTCTGTTCCTTGCGGCCAATCCGACTAACACCGGGCATCTGCGATTGGACGCGGAATATCGCGGCATCGAGGAGGGGTTGAGACGATCCAAGGAGCGTGAGAAACTTGAGCTTGAGTCTAAGTTCGCGGTGAGGGTTGCAGATTTACGCAGAAGTCTCTTGGACTTTGAGCCTCAGATCGTGCACTTCGCCGGGCACGGAGAGGGAGCCGATGGCATCCTGCTCGAAGACGATCAGGGTAATTCCTATCAAGTCCCGAATGACGCTTTGGCTAATCTCTTTGAACTATGCCAAAGTCATACTCGGTGCGTTGTTCTGAATACATGCTACTCCGAGACACAAGCAAATGCAATCGTCAAACACATCCCTTACGTTGTCGGCATGAAACGCGGGGTTAAGGATGATGCAGCCCTCGAATTCGCCGAAGGTTTCTACGACGCGATTGGTGCCGGGAGATCCATTGAGGATGCTTTTAAGTTCGGTTGTAACGCGATCGCTCTGAAGAAATTACCGGGGCACTTGACTCCCGTTCTAAAAAAAAGACTTAACGGCGGATGAGAAAGCCCGCCTCGAATCTAGCTTTAATCCTACTTCGCAAGTCTTCTTGGACGTGTCAGTCCTGATCGATCCTGTCTCCTTCTGGGATCGCGGCCCCGACACGGTCGTTCACTACTCTCTTCAAAAGACGGACCACAAAGTCCGAATTGGATATGACTTAGGCTATCAGGCCGCCTTCAATGCGGGCGGACCGATCGAGCCTTTGAGCTACTATTCACCTACGGGAGGGAAATTGGTGTCAGTTCCTTTTACGGCCGCGGCCATAAAAGGAACTGACACCAATTTCCCATGAAGGAAGGCCGATCTGAGGTGGTACCGATTGAGGATCCAGGTCCGCTGCACGGGGCGGTCTGTCGATATGTCATGGCCGCGACCGGGCTCGATCTGTCGGACGTGCGCGACACCTATAATGTGCGGTCGTCGGCTTTCGAGGACCCGGAATGATCCCTCGCCGTCGGGCAAGGCCCGGCCGGCGAGGTTTTGCTCGCGCACGCCATCCGGGATCTCAGGGCCTCGTCGAGGCCGTTTCAATCTCCTCGGCGACGATCTTCGCCGGCTCGGGGAGGTACTGGGCCGCGTGGGCGGCCTGGCGGGCCGGAGCGGCGACCAGTCCCCAGAAGAGTCCCAGGAAGACCGTCAGCACGGCACAGGCTCCCACCGACGAGGCCACCGGCCAGCCGCCCCGGACTTGCATCTCTCCCTCCGAGGGCGCCAGGTACATCAGCACGACGATCCGGAGGTAGTAATACGCCCCGATCGCCGAGTTCAAGACACCCAGGACCGCCAGCACCAGGAGCGAACTCGAGTCGTCGAAGTTCAGCGCCGAGAGCGCTGAGGCGAAGACCTCGAACTTGCCCCAGAATCCCAGGAGCGGCGGGATGCCGCTGAGGCTCAGCAGGCAGACGGCCATCGCCAGGGCCACCGGCCAGGCCTTCGTCCAGCCGAGGCCCGAAAGTTGGCGGACCGTCTCCACCGGGCGGCCGTCGATTCGGAGCATGATGATCACGCCGAACGCCCCGAGCGTCATCAGCGAATAGGCGACCAGGTAGAAGAAGATCCCCTCCACGCCGTGATAGAGCGTCGATCCGTGCGAGCCGAGCGCCAGTGCCGCCGTCACGCCGACCATCAAGTATCCGGCGTGCGCGATCGACGAATAGGCCAGCAGCCGCTTGAGGTTTTCCTGCAAGAGAGCCACGAAGTTCCCCAGGATCATCGTGGCGGCCGCGATGATCCAGGCGAGGACCGTCGCCTGCTCGGTCAGCTCGGTCGAGGCCTGCGAGAAGACGGCCGTGATCACCCGGATCATCGCCAGGAAGCCGACCGCCTTCGGCAGCCAGGAGAGCACCGCCGCGATGATCGTCGGCGAGCCCTGGTAGACGTCGGGAGCGTAGAAGTGCAGCGGGACCGCCGCGACCCGGAAGCAGAGCCCGGCCATCACGAAGACGATCGCGATCAGCGCCAGATGCACGTTCGGCATGTTGACCGGACGCGAGCTCAGGTAGGCCATCGCCTTCAGGTTGCTGATTCCCGTCGAGCCGTAGAGGAACGCCAGCCCGTAGAGCAACAAACCCGAGGCAAGGATGCTCAGGTAGAAATACTTGGTCGCCGCCTCCTGCGTCGTCGGCGTGCGCCGGGTCAGGTAGAGGACCAGGTAGGTCGGGATGCTCACCAGCTCCAGCCCGACGAAGAGGAAGACCACGTCGTTGGCCGAGGCGACCAGCATGGCGCCGGCGTTCATCATCAGCAGAGAGCCGAAGAACTCGGCGGCTCGCTCGTCCGAGGGTTCCTCGTGCGCCAGGCCGAGGACCAGCAGCCCCGAGCCCAGGATCAGCAGTTGCGACCAGAGGGCGAGTGCGTCGTTGATCGCGGCCGAGGCGTAGACGTCGGTCTGCCGGCCCCACGCCCAGAAGAGCGCCGCCGACGAGGCGAGGATCGCCCAGACCGAGACCCGGCACCACTGCCGACGCGAGAGGCGCACGAACGGCGAGAGCGTCATCATCGCGATCGCCGAGAGGATCAGGACCAGCTCGGGCGCCAGGATCGCCAGGGTCCCGACGGTCGCGTCGTAGAAGAAGCTCGTGTGCATGGTCAACGGCCGCCTTTCTCGATGCTCGACGCCTCGCCCGGCTCCGACTTCGCGGCCGGGGCCTTCTTCGATTCCGACTTCGTGTTGGCTTTCGGCTCCGCGTCCTTCTTCGACGGCTCGGCCTTCTTGGGTTCGGCCTTCTTGGGTTCGGCCTTCTTGGGTTCGGCCTTCTTGGCCGCCGCACCGCCGCCGCCGCCGCCCCGGCGCCGGACTCTCTGGACCGGCTGGGGATGTTCGTCCTCATAGGCCATCTGGCGCTCGGCCTCGATCGTCCGGACGATCGCGCGGGTGGCCGGCTGGATCTGCTCGAAGAACGGCCGGGGGTAGACTCCGATCGCGACGATCAGGAACATCAGCGGGGCCAGTCCGACGATTTCGTGCCAGCCGAGCGGCGGGATGGACGAGGTCGCGTGGTCGTGGTCGTGCGTCTCGGCCGAGGCGATTGGCTCGTGGCTCTGACCGTGGCCGTGGCCGTCGGTCGCCGGCTCCTTCAGCGGTCCGAAGAGGACCTTGCGGATCATCCAGAGCAGGTAAAACGCGCCGAGGATCATTCCGGTTGCGGCGAGGACGGCGGCTGTCGGGCTGGCGGCGTACGACCCGACCAGGATGGGGAACTCGCCGACGAACCCGTTGAGTCCTGGGAGTGCGGCCGATCCGAGTGAGGCGAGCATCAGGAAGAAGGCGAGCAGGGGCATTCGGTTCCAGAGGCCCGAGATCTCGTTCATGGAGCGGGTGTGGTAGCGCTCGTAGATCACGCCGACGCAGGCGAAGAGGGCGCCGGTGGTCAGGCCGTGGTTGATCATCTGCATCACGGCGCCGTCGATTCCGGTCTGATTCAGGGAGAAGAGGCCGAGGACGATGAAGCCCATGTGGCTGACCGAGCTGTAGGCGACGAGTCGCTTGATGTCGGTTTGCGCCAGTGCGGTGAGGGCGCCGTAGATGATTCCGATGACGGCCAGGGATGCGATCAGGGGGAAGCAGGCCTGGGCACCGAGCGGGGTCATCCCGAGGTTGAAGCGGAGGAGTCCGTAGCTACCGACCTTCAGGAGGACGCCGGCCAGGACGATCGAGCCGGCGGTGGGTGCCTCGACGTGCGCCAGGGGGAGCCAGGTATGGACCGGGAACATCGGGACCTTGATGGCGAACCCGGCGAGGAGCAGGAGGAAGATGAGGACCTGCGGGCTGCCCCAGGAGCCGACCTCGCGCCAGGGTTTCCAGTCGAGGGCGGCGAGGCCGCGGGTGAGTTCGGGGATGGAGAAGGTCAGGGTCTTGTCCACGGAGAACTGGTAGTGGACGACGACCAGGGCGATCACGCCGAGGAGGGTCAGGAGGCTCCCGGCGAGGGTGTACAGGAAGAACGTCACCGAGGCCCGTCGGCGCTGGGGCCCGCCCCAGATTCCGATGAGGAAGAACAGGGGGATGAGGGTGAATTCGAAGAAGATGTAGAAGAGGACGATGTCGAGGCTGGCGAAGAGGCCGAGGAGGCCGGTTTCGAGGGCCAGCAGGAAGCCGTAGTGTGCGGCGACGCGTTCCTTGATGGATTCCCACGACGAGCAGATGGCGGTGATCATCAGGAGAGAGGTCAGGACGAAGAGCCAGAGGCTGAGGCCGTCGAGACCGAACGCGACGCGGATATCGGGTCCGCCGCGGGTGTCGGGGTCGCTACCGACCCAGGAGAGGCCGTAGTGGCCGGTTGCCTTGTCGGCCGCTGAGAACTGCGGCCCCTCGACGCTCGGCCGGAACGCCAGCAGCAGGACCACGCTGCAGGCGAGCGTTGCCAGAGCCACGGCCATCGCCACTCGCCGAGATGTCCGGCCGTCGCGGTCCGGGATCAGGGCCAGGGCCACGCTCCCCAGAATCGGGAGGAAGATCGTGATCGCCAGGAGTGTCGCCATTCCACCTTTCCCCGTCGGACTCGCCCGACCGACTCTTGCCTTGTTTGCGTCTGCGATGGTGTCCGTCGAACCCGGGGCGGCCTCGACGATCGAGGGAGGCCCCGGTCCTTTTTCCGACATCCTGGGAAACGGAGACAGGGACCTTGAAGACTCGGAGCCTGTCGATCGTTTCCCGGGACCTTGCGATCAGGGCCGCTGAAGGCCCAGCAGCACCAGGAACAGGAGCAGGAACGCCACGCAGAGCGCTGAGGACGCCGCGTAAAACTGGATCAAACCATTTTGATAGAGCGCCAGCCGGGCCCGGCCGATGGCCCGGGGGATGAGCGCGATCCCGGTGATCAGCCGGTCGACCACATAGGTATCGACGAAGTCGCTGATCGAGGCCGAGATTCGGACGGTGGCCACGATGGTCGCGTCGTAGAATTCGTCCACGTAGAACTTGTTCAGTGAGGCCCGGTAGAGGGTACCAAAGCGTTCCTTCATTCGGGCCGGGAGCGGGCCGGGCTGGGCGTACATCACGTAGGCGAGCGCGATCCCGCCGACGCCGACGAGGGTTCCGAGGGTTGCGGTGAACCAGGAGAAGCCGTGCTCGCCGTGGCCGAGAGCCTCGAAGCCGAGGGTTTTCTCCAGGTGTCCGGCGAACCACTCCGCCGGCCCGCCGGTGATCGGCCAGGCAACCAGGCAGATCAGGCCGATCAGGACGGTGCAGCCGGCCAGGATCATCAGCGGGATCGCCATGATGGGCGGGGACTCGTGTCCGATCTCGTGGTGATGGCCCTCGTCGTGAGCGTGAGCGTGAGCGTCGGCAGGAGGGGCCTCAGGATCGTTCGGGCCTGGCAGTTTCTCGGGGCCGTGGAACGTCATGAAGAAAGCCCGGCCGGTGTAGAAGGCGGTCATGAAGGCGGTGACCAGGGCGGTCCAGTAGACGATCTGATACAGCCAGGAGTAGGACTCCGAGGCATGGATGGCGCCTGAGATGGCGCCCAGGACCTCGTCCTTGCTGAAGAAGCCCGAGAGGGGTGGGAATGCGGCCAGTGCCAGGGCTCCCACGGCGAAGGTCAGGTAAGTGATCGGCAATCGGTGTCGGAGGCCCCGGAAGCGCCGCATGTCGATCACATCGCCCATGGCGTGCATCACGCTTCCGGAGGCGAGGAACAGCAGGGCCTTGAAGAACGCGTGGGTGAAGAGGTGGAACATGGCGGCGACCACGGCGAGCTGGGCGACGTCGCCGACGCCCGAGCCGAGGGCCATGAACATGTAGCCGAGCTGGCTGACGGTGGAGTAGGCCATCACCCGCTTGAGGTCGTTTTGCGTGAGGGCGATTGCGGCGGCGAGCAGAGCGG
>DAIDJI010000290.1 GCA_027451455.1 Planctomycetales bacterium
GGTCGAGCCCCTCGATCGGCTTGGGCCCTTGCGAGGGCCCAAGGTCGTCTGGAAAAGAGACGCCGGGTGGGTAACCACTCGGCTCACGAAAGCCGGGCCGGTTGAGGCTTCGTTGCTCGTCGTCCCCTCGTTTGTGGACACCCGCCCTCGTAACGTGCGAAGGGCTTCGGCGTCGATCGAACGACATCCATCCGGTGAGTCCCCGAATGAACACCTGCCCCGCCGACGAACGCTGGATTTCAGAAGTCGAGCGAGGTCGGAGTTGCCAGGCGATCGTCTCGCTGCCCCCCGGCGAGTCGCTCAAGGCCGGTGACGCCATGCTTTTTGCGCTCTCGCAAGCCCGTCCGGGGCAGCCACCCGCTTACGTCAAGGGTGGCGATTCGGTCCTCGTCTGCCTCACCGATGTCACTGACCTCGGCCGGATCGATCCTACCTCGGGCCAGCCCCTTGTTCAATTGACCTGGAGGCCGCCGGGACAGGGCGATCCCGCTGCTCCCGTCGGCAGGCGTGCCGTGAGGCCCGGCTCTCGTGGGCGTAGCTGACCGAACGCCCGAGCGTCCTGAGCAACCTATCAGGGACGAACCTACCCGGAAGGCGATCCCGATGTCAGGTGGCTACTATCACACGCCGGCCAAGCCCATCTCGAGCAGGGTGAGGTGCCCGGTCTGCCAGCAAGAGGTCTACTCTCGAGCGGGCATCCACCCGCAATGTGCCGTGCGCCAATCGGACCCCCCGAGGCCGAAGAAACAGACCGTGATCATCACCGACCCGGTGGGGGAGCGGACCTAGTGTAGTGCTTCGTTGATTCGGGAACTTATCTGGGGCTTCGGTCGTAGAAGGGTTGGGTGGTGTCCGGTCGGTGTTGAATGGGATTCTACCGATGGGTAAGCTGGATGTCCCGGATCTGACTTGCCGACACCGATCAGCCCAGGACGCCTCATCCCCACGGACGACCTCGACCGCTTCTGCTGCCACAACCCCCGACTGCGACGCCTACGGCCGGCGGGGTGGGGATAACATCCTCGTCATCGATCGCTTCGGCAAGGCCCGGCACCGGCTGCTCTACTGCCGGCCTGCAAGGCCCGGTTCTCCGAGTTCAAGGGGACGCCGTTCTTCAACTCCAAGCTCCCCCACGACAAGGTCCTGGCGGTCCTGGAGCACCTGGCCGAGGGCTGCGGCATCCGCCAGACTGCCCGGCTGGTCGGGATCAAGACCTACCTGACGCTCTACAGCGACAACTTCTGCTGGCGCGTCCAGACGTTGCGGATCAAGGATGAGCAGGGGCGCTGGCAGGAGCGAACACCGGCCCTGGCGGCCGGGCTGACCGACTACGTGTGGACCTGGCGGGAATGGTTCACTCGTCCGGCCGTTCGAGCAGCGTAGGACACCACCTTAGGCCCGGGATTCCCGGGTAATCCGCGATGTCACGATCGATCCGACGGGCCAGATTTCACCCGACGGAACGCTTGCGGTACGCTTGCTTCCCTGCGAAACAAGAACGAAGTGCTTCGCATCATTCGCAGAATTCGACATTCGAAGGGCACGTAGTCGCGCACGGTCGAATTGTGCGAATTCTGCGAAGGGAACCGGGGGGGTGCGGTCTCGAAGACCCCGGCGGTGATGCAGGCCAAATGCCCTGCTGGCCCGGTCCCGACCCGATCCTCGGCCCCAGCTCCTCCGGTCGGGGGAACCCGGCTCCGAGGAGGCGTTTGGACAGCCTGATTGAGCGGTCCGTCCGCCCGAGGCGTTGGGTCAGAGAGGAGCGGGAGCCAATGGGCGACACACAAGGAAGCCGATCATCTGATTGAACCCAGGAACGACGAGAGGGCAAGGTTGCCGTCGGAGAGACGTTTCGGTCGATTGGGGCGGCGTGACGGTCATGGTAATGCACCTTGGAAGCCTGGCGGAGGCTCCAACCCCTCGGCAACAAGCTGAGAGAATCGAGCAGTCGCCCGTATCTTGTTGGAGCTTCACTTATTAGTAAGGGTTAAGACGGGATCGTAGTCGAGCCGACCGGCTCGCTGGAAGAACAGGGCGCGGGCCAGCAAGGACGCGGACGGACTGTCATCGGGGTGATCCCGGGTCAGGGCGTCGAGAATCCGGATGGCGCCATCCAGGTCGCCGGACTGGAAAGCGTTCAGGGCCTTGTCGTGGCGTGCACAAATTCCCGCCGCCTCCTCGCAAGTCGGCGAGTGCACCTCGAACAGTTCGATCGGCTCGGCGAGGTCCAGCACACGTGTCCGACCGAGACCCCGGCAAAGGAACTCACTCCCCAGCCGATCGCGGGTCGCCCGGGTGATGACGAGCGGGGAATCGAGGTACCGGCACGTCCCCTGCACCCGGCTGGCGACGTTGACAGTGTCGCCGAGGGGACCATATTTGAACTTGTACTCCGTCCCAATGTTACCGACGCAGGCGACACCCGTATTAATACCGATGCCGATGGCCGTCACGGCCCCAAGCGACTCTCGCCAGCGACGGTCCAGTTCGGGGACGGCTGCAAGCATCTGAAGAGCGGCGCGGCAGGCGAGGAGGGCGTGATCCGGCTGCTCCTCAGGGGCGCCCCACATCGCCAGCAACTCATCGCCGATGTAGTCGACGAGAACGCCGCCGTGATCCAGGACGCATTCCGACATCGAGCGTAGGACATCGGAAGTCCATTCGAGCGGGAACGCCGTCCCATGCTTGCGGGTAATCCGCGAGAAGCCGCGGATGTCGCCGAACAGCACGGTGATTTCCCGGTCCTGGCGGGCGAGCAGGTCGGGATGAGTCGCGAGCTGCCGGGCGAGACGCGGCGTGAAGAATTGCTCGAACCGACCGAGCAGCGCAAACGCAGCCCGCTCCTGCTCGACCCGCGCCAGTCCGGCGGAGAGCCCGACTGCCAGGACCTCCAGCAGCATCGCATCGAGCTTCGAAACCGGGGGCGTCATGCCCGTTTGGGACTTCGTACGTCGCTCGCCGTAGAGCACCGCGATAACCTCGCCGGCGCGGTCCAGCACGGGCGCCGCCACGACCGAGGAGACGCCGTCGAGGCTCGGAGGCCTGTGGTCGATCCGGAGTGGATCGAACCAGCTCGCCTTCTTCTCTCGGCAGACACGGCCGAGGACGAGCTGGCTCGGCGGGCTCTCGGGCATCGGCCGGCATTGCGGGTCGAAGAAGGCAGCGGCCGTCTTCCAACCGCCCTCGTCGCGGACCAGCACTCTCCCGGAGTCGAGGCGGACGATCTCGACAGCCGCCTGCGCTCCCTTGTGGAAAAAGTCTTCGTCCGTAGCGGCGCTCTGGAGCGCCCGGATCATGCCGCGGAGCCAGCCGAGAATCCCGGGGACATCAGGTGCGGGGATCTCGTGGATGTCCAGCCGTGACATCGGGTAGCCGAACCCATCGGCCAGGTGGACGATTGTCGGTTGGTCCAGGCTCTGGACGGACGAATCGGACGGCCGGTTTCCGGACCATTCGATTCGGATTAGGCGACTACCAAGGCGCAAGACGACCGGCATCAGGACGACCTGAACCTGACGCGGGAGGACCTGCGAGCCGTCCTCGAGCGACAGCGGTACGCTGGTACTTGGGTTCCGGATGAGAAGTTGGTCGAAGGCGATCGGCTCGACCAATGCGGCCCTCCGCGAGACGCTCACCTCGTCGTGGCGAGCGATCACCACGCGAGTCCCCCCACCGGGCCGGCGGGCGATCTGGAAGAGCCGCTCGCTGGCGGCCTCTTCCTGGCGGCCCAGCTCGATCGGACCCTCGCACTCCTCGAAGAGGCATAGGACTTCGCCCTCGTGGACGGACACCAGCCAGGTATCAGACATCGCAGTCGCTCCTCCCGCCATTGGTCGGGCCGTCGGTCCCCCTGTACCATCGCCTTCGAGCGCCCATTGACGCCGCCCCTCCGGGCGACCGGGCCGATCGCCGGATCGAGACCACCCCGGCGATCGACGCCCCGATAAGGGCGATCGCCACCGCCGGCCCCTTGAGGGGGCGGATATCGACGGCCCAGCTCGTTGCGGCCGAGACCGAGGATCGCCCCGGCCGCTCCAGGGAAGTCGAGCTTGCGGCGAGACGGGCTCGGTCCGTCTCGGAATCGGTCCAAGTATCGGCCGGGTTGCGTCCGGGTGCCGACGGCGTGCCTGTTGCGGGCCCGTCGGTCGCCGCCTCGTCGACCGGCACTGGCGACAGTCGCTCGCGAATCCGCCCGCGCAACTCCTCCAGAGCCTCCGCGACGTACAGGGCATCGGCAAACTCCGCCGGGGTCGGCGGCTCGTGGCCGGAGTCGCCAGGTGCCCGACCCATCGGATCCGGGTCGTCTGGACCTGGTTCGGACCCGGCGCCTGATCCCGAGGGCCGAGGCTGGCCGAGGCCGATCGCGAGTGAGGAGACGGTGACCGACGGGCCGAGGACGAGTCCTTCCACGCCGGCCCCCTCGGAAGGGGCCGTCCCCGCCGTCAAGACCCCGAGCTGGGACACATCCGGCGCGAACGAGACGGAGATATCTGACCCTTCCGGGACCGTGCTCGACGTTGACTCCGCTCTCGGCCCGGGAACCGAGGTGCTCGATAACGGGACTGCTGGAGGACCGGCCAGGTCCAGTGGAAACGCCGAATCGAATCCCTCACTTGTGGCGAAAAGGGTCGAGATGCCCAGGCTCTCAGCCAACGCCAGCGACGAGAGGTGCGGCAGCTCAGGGTCAATCAGGAAATCGGCCGAGAGAAGGTTTCCTGACTCATCGAGTTGGAGCAAGCCGAGGTGTCCGTCTTCTTCATTGGCGACCAACAATGTCGAGTCGACGGAGAGGAGGTCCACCGGCGTCGTCCCCTCGGAGGGGAGCGTCGTGGCGTTCAGAGTCAGGCCGTTGATGAGGGAAATGGTGTTGGAACCAGCGTCGGGGACCGCCACATCCTGCTGTGGCGCTTGCGGAGAGCCGATGGACACAACGACTGGCGGCCCGGGGATCGGGCCGGTCGGGATCACGTGGACATAAGGTAGCTGGTCCTTGAAGAAGCCATCCCCAGCGTTTGGAAGAATGCGAATATCAGTCGCCAGGGCTTCGCTGACGACCAGTTCCGGCGGTGCTCCCGGCGTTGGCTGCATCAGGCTCGTGGCAACCGGCCCGGCCCCGACCCGGAGTCGCGGACCATCGATAAGAGTCCAGTCCGCGCCCTGGCCCCGGCCCAGGAGGATCGAGATGTCGTTGGAGCCCTCATTGGCGACGATGAGGTCAGGAGGATTCTGACTCCCTTCCATTGATGCGACGGTGATGCCGACCGGATCGGTGCCAACGGCGAAGTCGATCGGCGTGCTCCGGTAGAGCCCGTTGCCGACGCCCAGATAGATGCAAACCTGGTCGCCGCCACCATCGGCGAAGATAAGGTCGGGGATGCCGTCACCGTTGAGGTCAGCGAAGACCGGTGGGCCCGGATCGATCAAACCGCTCGAGATATCGGCGAGCGTCATCCCCGCCGTTGGGCCGGGCAACCGGACGACGACGGCATTGTGGAGCGGATCGGCGATGGCGAACTGCCAGCCAGTGGGTGCAGCCGCCAGGTCGGTACGCGGCATTGGGGGCGGCGGCGTCACGAAGGAACCGCCCCCCTGGTTGACGAAGAGGAGCAGGTCGCCGAAGGGATTGCTCACAATCAGGTCGGGGAGACCTCCGCCGCCCAGGGAAACGACACGAAGACTGGTCGGGTCGAACCCAGCGGAGAGACTCACCGCCGTACCCGGGAGGAGGCCGCCCCGACCGTCGGCTAGAAAGATCTGGACTTCGCCAGGTTCAAGGACGGCGATGTCATCCAGACGATTGCCGAGCAGATCCCCGGAGCCAATGGCCAGTGGAGCTCCGGCTGTAGGGAAGGAGAGTGGGTCGCCATAGCGCCCGCCTCCCAGACTTTGCAGGACGTTGAGCTGGTCGGATCCAGGGGAGATCGTCGCCAGACCAAGACCGCCTTCTGGCCCGAAGTCGCCGATACTCAACGCGGTTGCCCCCTGGAGGCTTGTCACATCGTTCGAAGCGCCTGCGCCCGTCGGACTGTATTCGGACAACCCGGTCCCAGCAGCGTAGCGGGGCATGGTATCAAGGAAGTGGTTCGACGCGGTCAACACTTGCACTTCGCCGTTGAGTTGGTTCGATGCGATCATTGTTGGGATCGCTCCTGTCCCCGGCAGAGCGACGATGTCTGAGAGACCCGGGTCGACGAACAGTACTCCCGTGCCGTCCACCGGGCCCGAAAAACCGCCGCTGACATCGAGAACGGAGATCGAGCCGTCCTGGGGGTCGACGGCAAGCAGCCTGGGACTCCCGCTGGGGCTTACCCCTTCGGCGAAGATCTCCGAGGTGCCGGACGGCACTGCGAGTTCGCCGACCAGGACGAACTCCTTGCCCTGGGCGCTGAAGAGGTCAACCCAAGGGCTCGAACTGTCTAAGCTCGCGATGAGCGGTGTCGGTGAGCCAGGCAGTAGTGCGATCCCCATTGATGGAAAGTTCTGTATCCCTCGCGGTTGGTTCACCTGGATAGACGGACCAAATCCGAGCGGCTTGCCGTCCTGGAGGGCGGTCGACCGGTAGAGCAGTTGCCCCTGCGCGTCGAGCGAGACAACGCCGATGGTGCCGTCGCCCCGGAAGTCGCCGACGAGCGGGGCCGTGTCGGCCGCCGGCGTCGCCGCCGCGCCGCCGTTGAAGGAGCCATTATGGTTGATGCGTACGTCCACGGAGTTGGCGATCAGAAGCGAGACAGCGAGGTCATCCCGGCCGTTGTGCAGAAAGTCCCCGGAAGCGATCGAGACTGGCAGCGAGCCCTCGGCGTAATCTCGCTCGGTCGGGAAGGTGCCGTCACCAGCACCCAGGAGTACGTCTATCGACCCGGAGAGGAGGTTCCCCGCGTCCGCCACGGCGATATCTGGTATGGTGTTGTTGCCGAAATAGCCTATAGCCAGAGAAATGGGATCGGACTTGGGGACCTGCAGTC
>DAIDJI010000291.1 GCA_027451455.1 Planctomycetales bacterium
GTAGCGGCGCAGGGCGGCCGTCGAGAAAGAGGAAGCAGCGAGGGAGATAGGTTTCGGAGTTGGCCTTCTGCTCGACGCCGGTGAATCCTGCCACGCGGATGCAAGGCTGGGCCCAGTGGGCCTCCGACGGGTTCGCGGTCGGGTTGGAGGCGACCACCCGGAAATCGACCTCATCGCGACCGGCCTGGATTGTGTGCTCGACCACCACGCCATCGGCCAGCCGGGAGCGGAGCCGGAGCCGCCGTCCGTCGGTGCTGCGATCGATGAGTTGGGTCTGGTGGGGAATCACGGTCTTCGACCAGTCTCGATCGGTCGAGCCGGGGCGGCAGAAGGCTTCGAGATACCAGACCTTCACCTCTCCCCCGGGGAGTCGAGATCCACGGATGGTGAGCATATTTTCAGACCAGGCGAGCGTCAGGCTCTCGTCGTCGGCGTGGGCCGGCGCGGACGCGGCCATTCCCAGAACCGCGAGCATCACGATCGTTCTCATGGGGTTGTCTCCTCGATAAGGTCGGAGCCGTCGGGGCGAAGCCCACTCTACGAGGCTTCGGTCGGCCCATCCAGCAACCCGGCCTTCTTCAACTTGCTGAAGAAGGTACTGCGAGGCAGCCCCATCAGCCGGGCGGCGATGCTCTTGTTGCCACCGGCCTCCGCGAGGGCATCGAGGAGTTGCTGGCGCTCGTCGGCGTCGAACTCATTCGGGATCGGGGCGAGGGCCGTTTCGGCGGGTGGCGACCAGGACCGCGCGGGCATCGCGGCCCGTCTTGCCCGGCGTCCTCGCGGCCCGGATGTGACGGGTGCGGGAAGCCTCGGCCTGGTTCCCCTGCGGGGGTCGCGTCGGATCTCGGCCGGCAGGTCGTCGACCGTCACGGCCGGGCCATCGGCCAGAACGACGGCGCGCTCGATCACGTTTTCCAGCTCGCGGATGTTCCCCGGCCAGTCGTGAGCGGCGAGCGCTTCGACCGCCTCGGGATCCAGGTGGCTGACGGTCTTGCCGGTCCGCTGGGCGTGCTGGTGCAGGAAGTAGACGGCCAGCTCGAAGATGTCTTCCCGACGCTCGCGCAGGGGAGGGGTCCACATCGGAATCACGTTGAGGCGGTAATAGAGGTCTTCCCGGAATCGACCGTCGCGGATCAGGGCCTCGATGTCCTGATGGGTCGCCGCAATGATTCGGACGTCCACCCGGATCGACTGCGAACTTCCGACCCGCTCGAAGGCCATCTCCTGGAGCACGCGCAGCAGCTTGGTTTGCACTTCGAGGTTGATGTCGCCGATCTCGTCGAGAAAGAGCGTGCCGCCGTCGGCCTGCTCGAACCGCCCGATCCGGTCGCGATCGGCACCGGTGAAGGCTCCTTTCACATGGCCGAACAGCTCCGATTCCAGGAGTCCCTGCGAGAGCGCAGCACAGTGGACCTGAACGAAGGGCCGGGCCGATCGCGGGCTCGCCCGGTGGATCGCCGCGGCGAGCAGTTCCTTCCCGGTCCCGCTCTCGCCCCGGATCAGCACCGCCGAGGGACTTGCGGCGACCTTGCGCGCCATTGCGATCATCCGGCGGACCGCCGGCCCGGATCCCTTGATCGCCTCAAAGACGCCCGGGGGCACCGGTTCGACGGGCGACCGATGGTGGCCGCCCGGCTCGTCGTTGGCCGCCGCCTCCCGGCCGGCGCGGTCGCGTAACTGCTCCTGGAGGATCAGGATTCGACGCTGCTGCTCGGCGATCTTCTCGACCTTGTCCCGCAGTTCCTGGTTGAGCGCTTCGAGCGTCTCCTGGATGTCGGCCGAGTGCAGGACCAGCGTGGCGACCGAGCCCATCGCGCCGAGGAAGGCCATCTCCTCGTCCTCGTAAGGCATTCCGCTCCGCTTCGGGCCGAGGACGAGCAGCCCGGCGATCCGGCCGTCGCTCCCGAGCGCCGCCGCCGCCTCGCCTCCGAGCGCGATCAGGGAGTCGCTGACCGGATCGGCCCCGCCCGTTTCGGCCGTCGCGTGCGAGAGCCGGACCGTCGGGGTTTCGTGGAGCCGGCCGATCAGCGGATGATCGGCGGCCAGGTCGTGCTCGTCGGGCGCGGGTCCGTGGCAGGCCGTCAGGCGGTAGGGCGTACCGGAACCCTCCAGAAGGTAGAGGGCGCCCCACTCCAACCGGAGAACCTCCGAGGCCGCTTCGAGCAGCCGATGGCCCAGGGTCGCCCGGTCGACCAGGCTTCCCACCGCCATCCGCATCTTGTTCATCGCCTCGTCGAGCTTGTACTTCTCGCGGAAGAACCGTCGATCGATCGCCCGCTGGAACCGGCCACGCGCCACCTCAAAGAGCGTCAGCACGACCACCACCGAGATCGCCGCGAGGATCGCCCCCATCGAGGTGGACCTCGGCGCGAAGAGCCGGTCGCCGATCAGCTTTCCACCAACCAGCAGCATCCCCGAGTAGATCAGCCCCACCGCCAGGCACGACAGGAAATACACCATCCCCCGATTGGTGATCTCCTCCACCTGCATCAGCTTGTACCGCGTGATGCTGAAGGCGTGCGCCATCGTGAAGAGGATCGAGACCCCGAACAGCGGCCAGGCCGCGTTGTCGCGTCCGAGCGTGGCCGGGTCGTTCCAGGCCTGAATCAGGACATAGGCGATCAGCAACGACGAGACGATCGCCGCCGGCAAAATCCAGCGCACCTGGTTCTGCTCGGCCTTCGAGCGTGCGTGCTGGTAGCTGTACACCAGGCAAACGACGCAGACCAGAAAGAGTGCCGCGGCCAGCCCGATGTAGAAGAGCGAGAGATTCCGAACGACCTCGAAGGCGACGATCGCGCGCGGATCTCGCTCGCGTGACCACATCCCGGTGAGCGACATGCTCCCCCAGAGCAGCCCGAGATAGCCGATCGCCACCCCGTAAAGCCACCGGAGCACCCGTCCCGAGTGCCGCGCCAGGATCGGATTCCGACGCGGGAAGACCAGGTAGAAATTCAGGTTCACCACCGGCACGAACAGCGCAAAGAGCGCAAAGAGGTAGATCAACGGGGGCAAAAAGACGATCTCCGTCCAGTGATATCCCCCCATGAACGCCCCGACTGTCACGATGCAGAGCGCAAAAAAGAGCCGGGCCGACTCGTCCCTCGGGCGCCGCCAGAACACCCGGGCACCAATCCCAAAGACCAGCAACTCCTGCAAGAACCAGATCAACGACCAGAAATACGTCCGGCCCGGCGGATACTGGACGGTCGCCCGACCCGACTGGACCAGGCTCCCCGGCCCTCGCCACCATTTCACCTCGATCGTATCGCCGATCCGGCCGCGAAGCCCCCGCATCGCCCGAATATAGTCCGAGTAGCCCGAATACACATTCCCCGAAATCTTCTGATGATCGATCGCGAGTAACTCATCCCCTCGCTCCGGCCGGGCACCCTCCCACTGATAATCCCCTGGAATCTCCTCCTCAATCCGCGTCCCAAACATGCACCGTACGCCGATCGTCCCCATCGTCGCCACGTGCACCAGCACCGCGATCGAGTAAAAGATCACGCCCAGCGAACATCCCCATAACATCCACTCTCCCAGCCCCCGCCGACGACCCGACGAAAAGGCCCCAGCCGATCCGTGCCCACTTCTTCCCTCACGCTTCTCATGCAGCAAGTCAGCCACAGAATCACCAGCCATCGATGGGGAAAAATGCGCAAGATCGAGCGACTACCAATTTCGGCGCCGACGCTTTCAGCATAGCCTTTCGGCGCCGAAACGCAAGGAATGCGTTAACGAAAGGAAGGGTTGGAGCGCCGAAATCGACAGGTCTCTCTCACGATTTTCGATTTTTTCTCAAGCCGGACCTGATCGGTCAATCGGACCGAGAAATCCCATTCCCACGGTCAGGGACCCCTTGATGCTGTGAATCTGGATCGTTTGGGAAATATGAATGGTGTGGATCGCGTGGATTGGGAAGGCGCGTGAGCGATTCCACCAAATCGGCGCCGAAAGTCTGACGAGGAGCGGGAAGTTCGGCGCCCATTCGGCGCCGAAGTTCGGCGCTTCGCTTTCGGCGCCGAATGACGTGTGGGAGACGGGCATGGCGAGTGCTTTTGAGGGGGACCGGCCGGGCAGATGTCCGTAAGACGATCGGGTCGAGGATGCACCAACGAGGAATCGTCGCACCGCCGCGATCGAGCCGGGCCAACGGCAGTGGCAGGCCACCGAAGGAGAGACCATGCGCTTGGCAGCAAAGTGGCGCACCGACTGGAGATGGGAAGTGGATCTGGGTCCGGAAGCGGCTCAGTTCTATCCGATCGGCGGCGAGAGAGTGGATGTGGTGCGAATGGGGCGGGGTCGTCCGCTCGTGATGTTGCCGGGGCTGGCTGGCGGGTGGAAGCTGGTTGGTCCGCTGGCGCGTCGATTGTCGCGTCATTTTGAGGTGTATGTTTGCGGGCTGCGTGGCGACTCCGACCCGGGGACGGGTCTGGAGGGGGGTCCTGGCGTTCCCTGGGATCTGAGCGAGTATGCCCACGACCTGCGCGATCTGCTCGACCGGCTGGACCTGGGTGCCCCGGCGATCCTGGGGGTCTCGTTCGGCGGAGCGATTGCGCTTCAGTATGCGATCGAGTATCCCCGGGGGCTGGAATCGTTGATGGTGTACGGGGCCGACTCGCGGTTCCAGACGAGCATCGGCTCGAAGATCGCGCGTCGGGTGCTGGAGCGGTATCACCTGCCGACGGATAGCCCGTTCGTCAACCAGTTCCTGAACCTGCTCTACGGGAAGAAGCCCGAGCCAGGTCCGGTGGTCGATTTTGTCACCCGACGGATCTGGGAGACATCGCAGGGGGTGATGGCCCGTCGCCTGGCGCAACTGGAATCGTTCGACATCAGCGAGCAGCTCTGGCGGATCGACGTTCCGACGCTGGTCCAGGCTGGCGAGCGCGACGTGATCGTCCCGGCCGCCCGGCAGAAGGTGCTGGCCGAGTCGATCCCGGGAGCGCGGTTCCGTCCGGTTGCTGAGGCCGGGCACATCGGCTTTTTGACCCATCAAAACGAGATCGTTCGGAGCGTCCGCCGACACCTGGCGCATTCCGGTGCGGTTGTCTGAGACGGGCGGGCTGATGCGGGATCTCGACCTGAGCCCGAGGCTGGAACGGGCGATGCGGTGGTCGGCGGCCTGCCACGCCGGCCAGTTCCGCAGGGGGAGCGAGATCCCCTATTTCCAGCACGTCGCGGCGGTGGCGATGATCCTCGACCGGGCCGGGTTCGAGGAAGACGTCGTCATCGCCGGTCTGCTTCACGACGTGGTCGAGGATACCCCCGCGACGCTCGCCGACGTCTCCGAACGGTTCGGCGAGGCGGTCGCGGCGCTCGTCTCGGTTTGCTCGGAGGAGAAGCTCGACGCCTCGGGGAACAAACGGCCCTGGATCGACCGGAAGCGCGACCACCTCGCCGCAGTCGCGAAGGCCGACGAATCCGCCCGCGCGGTGATCCTGGCCGACAAGCTGCACAACCTGGCCTCGATCGAGGTCGACCTGGAGGCCGGTGTGCCGATCTGGGAACGGTTCCACGCCGATCGGGACCGGGTTCTCTGGTATTACCAGGCGATGATCGATGCCTGCTCGGGCGACGATCCCCGGCTGGCGGATCTGGTCACGGCCTGCCGCGATCGACTGGCCCGGGTCGAGGCGATTGGCTGATCGCGGACGGTTGTCGATCGCCGTTCCGCGCGATAGGCTGGTTCGAGGCGGCAACCCGTCCCCGGACGAACCCGGGGGGGGCTTCCTTCTCGGAGGGCTGGGGAAACGGGGACTGGCTCCGGAGCGCAGCGCAGGTGCCTGTCACCATTTCGTGGCTCGTCCGGTGCCGGTCCTGTTTGCGAAGGCAAAATGGTCGCGTGAAGGGGGACAGGCACCGGTCGAAGACGCCCGGAGCCAGTGCCCGTTGACTCGACCAGGGTGAGATCGAACTGTCCTGGATCGCGGGAGCCTCGACCTTGAGCTGGATTCCCCTGCTGGTCCTCAGTTCGGCGATGTTCGGGCAGGCCCCGGCGACGGAGCCCGCGCGCGAGTCGCCTCCGCCCCAGGCCAAGAAGAAGGCGGACGAGAAGCCTTCCACGAAGCTGGCATCCAGGGACCAGAAGCCGGTGAAGAAGCCGGCTCCCCTCAAAAAAATGGGCCCGCAGGTGCTGACGCGGTCGGAGCGGCAGCGTCAGTCGCAGAGCCCGTTTCTGCGTCCGCCCGGGTCGGAGGAATCACCCGACGACCGATACGGACTCAGCCCCGACGCCATCGACTGGCGGGACATCCCAGCCTGGCGCCAGGCGAGTTTCTTCGGCATCCGGGCGCAGGGGCGGTTCTTCGTCTACGTGATCGACTGCTCCGAGAGCATGATCGACGAGGACCGGTTCGCCCGCGCCACGATGGAGGTCCGGCGGAGCGTGATGGCGTTGCAGGCTCCGCAGCAGTTCGAGGTCATCTTCTACAATGAAGATCCGACCCCGATGCCCGGCGGACCCATGCCCCGACCGGCCGACGCCACGAGCAAGAATCAGCTCCGGAGCTGGATCCGACTGGTCGAGCCCGACGGCGGGACGGATCCCCGAGGCGCCCTCCGACAGGCATTGGCCCTCCGTCCCGAGGCGGTGTTTCTCCTCTCCGACGGTGCCTTCCCCGATGGGACGGCCGAGTACATCGCCCAGTTCAACGCCCACCGGATCCCGATCCACTGCGTGGACCTCTCCGGCGGCGAGGGGGGCGACCATCTCCGCCGGATCGCCCGCGAGAGCGGCGGACGATACGCCTCGCGGCCGGGGAATTTGCAGGGGAAGCGGTAAGCAACCCCCCGCTGAAGCGGGGAGCTTTCCGGTTAGACCGCCCGACGGATCGGGCGGCTTCCCAGTTCTATCGCCAGCTTACGGTTGGCGAGAGCCCTGATGTTCAGGGCGGCGTTTCGGTCGGCATGATCCGCATGC
>DAIDJI010000292.1 GCA_027451455.1 Planctomycetales bacterium
CCATCGCCAGCCAGATCATGGTGAGTCGCCGATCCTCTCCCGCCTTGTTCTCGGACGGCCAAGGCCCTTCGGGACCTCGGTTTGTAACGGTCGCGCGCCTCTGTCCCGCATTTCTGTTCGGGATCATGACGGCGTGAACTTGACCCCTGACTCGGATTTTCTCTATGCTGGAAGAGTCGTCCACACTAAACTAAGGAATGAAATGAGGTGCGGTCGAGATCCCAGTGCATGTCACGGCAGACTGGGCATCGCGCCGCCGGGCCCCTCGGTTTCGGAGGTCTCCCTTCGGTGCGCCGCGCATTGATCAGCGATATTCACGGGAACCTCGAAGCCCTGGAGGTGGTGCTCGACGACATCAAGGCCCAGGGGATTACTGAGGTCTTTTGTCTGGGCGACATCATCGGGTATGGACCCAATCCTCGCGAGTGCATCGACCTCGTGATGGAAAATTCCCGGGTGACCCTGCTGGGGAATCACGACCAGGGGGCGATGTTCGACCCCGAGGGATTCAACATCGGGGCCGAGCGGGCCATCTTCTGGACTCGCGAGCAGCTCGAAAGCTCCGGCGACAAGGAAAACAACGAGCGGCGATGGGAGTTCCTGGGCGAACTGCCCAGGACCTATCGATATGGGCCGTATTTGTTCGTCCACGGATCGCCGCGCAATCCTCTGAGTGAGTATATCTTCCCCGAAGACATCTACAATCACCGGAAGATGGAGCGACTGTTCCAGCTCGTCGGGCATTACTGCTTCCAGGGGCACACCCACGTCCCCGGGGTCTTCACGGAAAGCTTTCAGTTCTTCTCTCCCGAGGAGATCGATCAGGAGTATACCCTGGGCGAAGCGAAGGTGATGGTCAACGTGGGATCGGTCGGACAGCCGCGCGACGGCGACAACCGGGCCTGCTACGTTCTCCTCGACGACGGCCTGGCCGATGGTCTCACCCCTGAGGAGGTGGCGACCGCCACTCCGGTCCGGTCCCCAAAGATTACCTATCGCCGCTTGCCCTACGATTTTGAGACGACGATCCGGAAAATTTACTCAATACCCGAACTGGAGCCGTTCCTTGGGGATCGGCTCCGGCAGGGGCGATAGGGCCTCGAACCGCGATCGTCGCAAGTCATCCTGGACGCCCGGGTCGTCGCCGTGCGGACGTCCGGCGCCACCTGCCCGACCGACCTGCCCACCAGCGGGGCCCCTCGTGGCGAAAGCCGAGGGGCTCCGGATGTTCCACCGGCCCGACGCGGGCCTGCAAGATCCACCTGGAAGATGTGATTGAGACCGAATCCAGATGCGTCTGAACCAGGACTCGCGGGGAGGGCGCGACGGAGAAACGACCCCTCCCGCATCCGTCTCTCCGGGCGGATGATTTGATGAGATCCCCGTGTCCGGCTGTCTGGTATCGTGAGGATCGGGAGCCGGCCCCGATCCTCGGCGGTCCCGGTGCAAGGGTTGCTCCAACATGAATAATGAGAAGCGTTTCATCCTGTTCATCGTCCTGATGATCGCCTGGATGTGGGGTTTCCCTCACATCATGCGACTGCTCGGACTGGCACCACCGCCGACGAAGAAGCCCCCAGAAAACCCGCCCGCCGCCGGGGCCGAGAAGAAGGACGGTCCCGCCGATACCGCTCGCAACCCCGGCAAGGCCGCGGTGGCGAAGGAGGAGGGCAAGGCCAAGGACGAAGCTAAGGCCAAGGACGAAGGCAAGGCCAAGGACGCTCCCGCGTCGAAGCCCGAGAAGACGGCCGGCGCGGAAAAGAAGGCCGACGTTGCGGTTGTCCCCGCCTCAGAACTGGTCCTCGGCTCCGAGACCGACAAGTCACCGGGCGGCTACCGGTTGGAGGCCCGGCTCTCGCAGAAGGGTGCTGGGATCACCTCGCTGACCTCCTCGCGATGGGATGCGGAGTACGACAACAACAAGGCCATCAAGCGTCCACTCCAGCTCCTGGACGGCGATTACTGGCCGGCCTCGCTTTCGATGACTCTCGGCCTCGGATCCGAGGCCCCGCCGCCGGTCGTCCCCGAGGGCGAGGAATCCCCGATCAACGCCCGAGGCGCTGAGGACTGGCTCGATTCGACCCTCTGGGAGGTCGTTCCCGGCGAGGGCGGGAAGATCCGGCGGCCGGCCTCGGTGATTGATCCGGCCTCGGGCGCGAAGGTCGATGGCGAGGAGATGGTCTTCCGAACCACGAGCCCTTCCGGCGTCGTCGTCACCAAGACGTTCCGCCTCGGCAAGGGGATCGACGGTCTGGAAATGGAGCTCAAATTCGAGAGCCCCGGCCGCGATCGCAAGGTCGTCTACAACCTGATGGGGCCGCACGGCATCCCGATCGAGGGCGAGTGGTACACCGGAACGTTCCTCGACCTCGTCTTCGGCCCAATCTCCGCGAGCGGGACCGTGGACGTGGTGACCACCTCGGCCTACGACATCGCCAACGCCGGCGACAAGCTCGTCGAGAACACGACCCTCCCGCTCCGGTTCGCAGGCGTCGAGGACCAGTATTTCGCCGCACTGATCACGCCGGTCCCCCCGCCGACCGGGCCCGATAATCGGTGGGATGACCGAACCGTCGCGATGGCCCACAAGCGGGACGATTCGCTTCAGAAATCCGACATTGCCTTCCGGATGACCTCGAAGCCCATCCCGATCGCGGCCGGCGGCTCGGTCTCCCACACCTACCGCCTCTTCGCCGGGCCCAAGACGAGCGAGGCCCTCCAGCCCTATGGCGCCGAGGGGCTGGCGACCTACCGCAAGAACCAGTGGGTCCCGTTCGCTCCCGTGCTCGCACGCGCCGTTATCACGCCGACCCTCGATTTCATGTACCGACTGACCCAGTCGGTCGCGAACCTCTTCGGATGGAAGAACGGGAATTACGGGATCGCGATCATCCTGCTGACCATGGCCGTCCGGGCCATGATGTTCCCGCTCGGCCGCAAGCAGGCGATGACCGCTCAGAAGATGCAGGCCCTCCAGCCGCACCTGAAAGCGATCCAGGAGAAGTACAAGGACGACAAGGAGCAGCTCACCCGGGAAACCTTCGCGCTTTACAAGAAATACGGCGCCAACCCGATGAGCGGTTGCATCCCGGCGCTGGTTCAGATCCCGATCTTTGTCGGGCTCTGGCAGGCCCTGAATACGAGCGTTCCGCTCCGCCACGCCACGTTCCTCTGGATCAACGACCTCGCCGCGCCGGACATGATGTTCAAGTTCCCCGTCGAGATCCCGTTCCTGGGGGAATGGTTCAACCTGCTGCCATTCCTGGTGATCGCGTTAATGATCATCCAGACGCAGCTCTTCGCGCCGCCGGCCACAACGCCCGAGGCCGAGCAGTCGCAGAAGATGATGAAGTACATGATGGTGTTCATGGGGGTGATGTTCTACAAGGTCCCCTCGGGGCTGGGCATCTACTTCATCACGAGCAGCCTCTGGGCGCTCGGCGAGCGGTTGCTCCTGCCAAAGCTGACGCACGCCGAGTTGAAGCCGGTCGATGGGTCGGACGCCGAGGAAGACAGCCGTTCCGGGTCACGCGGCGGACCGAAGGGCGGGAGCCCGTCGCCTCGTGGCGGCAAGAATCCTCCGACCGTCCCCAACGTCGACGGGAAGCGTTCGGGTAAGTTCGCGCAGTTCTGGGAGCGTGTCCTGGAAGAGGCACGGAAGGACACGACCTACCGCAAGGGAGGCGAGGAGCGCGAGCCGCGCGACCGCGACAAGGAGAAGGGTGATCCTCGACCCCGGCCGCGCCGACGTTGAAACATGGACATCCTTGAGACGATCGCGGCCATTGCCACACCGCCCGGCCCCTCGGCGAGGGGGATCGTCCGACTCTCCGGTCCTCGGGCCTGGCCGATCGCGATGGAGACCTTCCAGCCCGATCGGCCCTGGCCCTCGCCCCGATTCCCAGAGATCCGCACGGGTGAACTGGCGATCGACGGCCTGGCCCCTCGCCTTCGGGCCATGGTCGCACTCTGGCCGGCCCCGCGAACGTACACCGGCCAGGCGATCGCCGAAATTCACCTGGTCGGCTCGCCCCCGATCCTCGACCTGCTGCTGTCGCATGGCCTGGCCCGGGGTGCCCGTCCGGCGGAGCCGGGAGAATTCACCCTCCGCGGATTTCTCTCGGGACGGATCGACCTGACCAGGGCCGAGGCCGTCCTGGGCGTGATCGAGGCGACGAGCGCCTCGCAACTCGACGCCGCCCTTCAGCAGCTTGCCGGAGGGCTCTCGGGCCCGATCCTCTCGCTTCGAGACCGGCTCCTGGATGTCGTCGCCGGCCTGGAAGCGAGCCTCGACTTCGTCGACGAGCCCGATGTCGACCCGGTCGAGCGATCGGCCCTTACCGCGGAGCTGGATCGGGCGGCCGACCATTTGACCGACCTGGCCCGCCGACTCGACGACCGAAATCGGCCGGAGGGATATCCCCGGGTGGTCCTGGTCGGGCCCCCCAACGCCGGCAAAAGCCGGCTCTTCAATGCTCTGTTAGGTCGCGACCGGGCCATCGTCTCGCCGATCGCCGGGACGACCCGCGACTACCTGACCGCCCTCGCCGACTGCGACGGTCTGACGGTCGAGCTGGTGGACACGGCTGGCGTTGAAGAAACCACCGGCGCCCTCGAATCACAGGCCCAGGAGCACCGCGCCCGGCAATCCGACCGCGCCGACCTGCTCCTCGACTGCTGGCCGGCGCCCTGGGGAGCCCGGCCTTTCTCGATCCCGGACGGTCGGACCCGGCTGCACGTCGAAACCCGGATCGACGAGGCCGATCGGCTCGTCGCTTCCGACAAGATCGGCACAAGCTCGAAAACCGGCGAGGGCCTCGCCGACCTCAAAACTGCGATCGCCAGGGCCATCCGTCTCGGAGATTCCGGAGCGAACCTCCCGATCGGGACCGCCGCACGATGCCGAGGAAGTCTTCTCGCCGCCATCGACGCCCTTCACTCCGGCTCCGAATCGATCCAGATGGGCGCCGGCGACGAGCTGATCGCCTTCGACCTCCGTCTGGCCGTCGAGGAGCTGGGCAAGGTCGTTGGCGCCGTCGTCACCGAGGACATCCTCGATCGCATCTTCCGCCGATTCTGTATCGGCAAATGAGCTCGGTCCTTTGTACACTGGCAATAGTCAGCGAGTCCCCGGTCGGTTATTCGTAAGCAAAGGTGTTTCGGACAACGGACTACAGACCACGGACAACGAACATGGCCAGCGAATATCGAATCGAGAAGGACACCATGGGGAAGATGGAAGTCCCGGCCGATCGGCTCTGGGGCGCGCAAACGCAACGATCGCTGGAGAATTTCCGGATCGGCGGAAGCGGCGACCGGATGCCGATCGAGCTGATTCATGCGCTGGCGAAGGTCAAGCGGTCGTCGGCACAGGTGAATGGAGACCTCGGAAAGTTCAAGGATCCGGCGATCGGCAAGGCGATTATCGAAGCGGCCGACGAGGTGATCGCCGGCCGGCACGACGGCGAGTTCCCCCTGGTCGTCTGGCAGACCGGCAGCGGCACCCAGACGAACATGAACGTGAATGAGGTGATCGCCAACCGAGCCAGTGAGATCCTCGGCGGCGAGCGAGGTGAGAAGCGGAAGGTCCACCCCAACGACGACGTCAACATGGGCCAGTCGTCCAATGACGTCTTCCCGACGGCCATGCACGTCGCGGCCGTCGAAATCCTTAGGGCGCGACTGATCCCATCCGTTCAGAAGCTCCGAGAGACACTCGCCCTGAAGGCCGAGGAGTACGCCCATCTCGTCAAGATCGGCCGGACCCACCTGATGGACGCCACACCGCTGACGCTCGGCCAGGAGATCTCGGGCTACGTCGCCCAACTCGAGCATGGCATCGAGCATCTGAAGGCGGCGCTGCCGCACCTCCAGGAGTTGGCGCTGGGCGGGACCGCGGTGGGGACCGGGCTCAACGCGCACCCGGAGTTCGCCGTGCGCGTGGCGGCCGAGCTCGCGAGGCTCACGCGGCTGACCTTCGTGACCGCGCCGAACAAGTTCGAGGCGCTCGCGACGCACGACGCCCTCGTCCACGCGCACGGGGCCTTCAAGACGGTCGCGGCCTCCCTGATGAAGATCGCCAATGATGTCCGCTGGATGGCCTCGGGCCCACGAAGCGGCCTGGGCGAGATTTCCATTCCCGAGAACGAGCCGGGAAGCTCGATCATGCCTGGCAAGGTCAACCCAACGCAGAGCGAGGCGATGACCATGGTGGCCTCGCAGGTGATGGGCAACGATGTCGCGATCAACTTCGGCGGAGCGCTCGGCAACTTCGAGCTCAACGTGATGAAGCCGCTCATCATCCAGAACTTCCTCCACAGCGCCCGGCTGATCGCCGATGCCTGCCTGGGCTTCGAGGAGCATTGCGCACGAGGGATCAAGCCGAACCGCGAGAAGATCGACGAACTGCTGAAGCGATCGCTGATGCTCGTCACCGCGCTGAACCCGCGCATCGGCTACGACAACGCCGCGAAGATCGCCAAGAACGCTCACGAGAAGGGGGTCACCTTGCGTGATTCGGCCATCGAACTGGGCTCGGTCTCGGGCGAGGATTTCGATCAGTGGGTCCGCCCCGAGGATATGGTCGGACGCTCCAGGGCTTGACCCATTCCGATGCCGAAGCCCCACGACGTCGCCACGAAGGATCTCCTCCTGCGCGATTCTCCGTCCTGGCTGGCCTACCCTGGGCTGGGTGTCGATGGACCGGTCGAGGTCGTCGACACCGATCTCTCGACGGTGAGCCGGGCCGTGGGTCACGCTCGTTCGATACTCAGGCCTGGTCCTACCGAATCGGGTTGTTCGGCTCGGGCGCGGGCAGGCCGGCGGCGTCCGGAACGCCATTGGAGTCGGGCGACGGAGGAGAGAGAGGTAACCCGGCCGCGATCTTTTCAAGATCCATGAGGTACGACTTGG
>DAIDJI010000293.1 GCA_027451455.1 Planctomycetales bacterium
GGCCGTACCGCCAATCAACCGCGATGTAGCTCGCGAGGGCGACGCCGCAGAGGCCAACGAGCGCCCAGGGGAGCACCTGACGCACTGGACGCGCCGACCCATCGGGCCGTGATGCAATCATTTTGGGAATGACGGACATGAAGAATCCTCCCGCCTCGTGCGGCGAACGGGTGCTGAGCCAACCGTGTACGGCGATCGAGGGCCCTGCGACGATCGATCCACAAAATCACCGGGCAACTTGCCCGGATCAAGGCCCTGGATCGTGACCTGGTGACGACATTGTGAAGGGAACGGGGGCGGGGATGGGGCTCAGCAGTTCCAGCGCGCGACCAGGTCGAGGATCGCGATGCGAGAGCCAGCGCGGCTGCTGGTTCTCTCGTGGAGTGAGGGGCGAGGCCCAGGATCGTCGAGGTCCGGCCACGCCGAGGCTTGCCAGCCAATCGGACCATTCAACCCGAGGACAAGCAGATCGGCGATTCGGCCGCGAGTCTCGGGACGCACCATCGGCGTACCGGTCCAGTCGGGGCCGAGCCAGTCGTTGATATGGGCGTGGGCGAGTGGACCTTTATGTCCGGAATCGTCCAGGGAGCCCGGATCGGTCTGGGGCATGAACCAGTGCCAGTGCAGGATGGCGACGTCGGCGGCTAGACCCGCCGACGGATGCCAGCGCAGCAGATGGTCGTGATACGGGCAGACCTCTCCGGGCGCGTCGTGATGGCGCACGTTGTGATAGTCGGCCTGAGGCAGCGGGATGCGGACCGTGCTCAGGATCAGCAGGCCGATCCCCAGCATCCGGAGCCCTTGCCACTCTGACCGACGCCGTGAGGTCACTTCCGGGCCCCCGGGGAGGGTAGCATTGGTGGGATCGGGGCGGGTCTGCAAATAGCATCAACGGCCGGCAGACCAGCCCTTGCTCGATCGTCCTTTATTATGTGCGTCCGTTCGAACCCGGTCAAGCAAGACGAAATTGTGATGGACGCCGGACGCCCGCAAAGCCCCGAAGCACCAGCCGATGAATGATCTTGACAATTTGCGTGGTTCCGGCAAACTGTTCGACCGTCCCATGAGGGGATCTGGAACGGACGCAGGGAATGGATGCGAGGCAAGGCCATGGCTGGCGATCGGGCGAAACGGTCGGGCTGCGGGCTTTCGCGACGATCGATGGGGTGGGCGCGGGCCATCGTGGCGGCCTCGGCGATCGGCCTGATCTCGACCGGTGGAGCGGGTGCGGGAGAGCCCGCGAAGGACGGATCGAAAGCTAGAGCCGACGAAGGCTCGCGGTCGGGCACCCCGGCTCCCAAACATTCGGGAGTCCGTCGCTTCGAGATCGGCCAGGGCCCGCGGTCGTACTGGCTCTTCGAGCCTGACGGGCCGAGGCCCGACTCGGCACCAGTGCTGGTCTTCCTCCACGGCTGGTTCTCGGTCAACCCGGCCTTCTACGGCGCCTGGATCGATCATCTGGTCCGTGACGGAAACGTGGTGATCTTCCCCCGATATCAGAACGACGTCGGGACGATGCCGAAGGACTTCCTGCCCAACGCGATGGCCGCCATCCACGATGCGATCGGCGTGCTGAGCATCGGCTCGGAGCGGGGCGTTCCCCACGTCCGGCCGGATACCAGGCGGTTCGCCCTGATCGGCCATTCGGCCGGCGCGAACCTGGCGGCGCAGGTCGCGGCGCTTTCGTCCGACTCGCACGCCGCCATCCCGGTCCCGCGCGCGCTTCTGGCCATCCTTCCCGGCGAGGTCCTCCCGCGCCGGCATCCGACGCTCGATCACATCCCGGCGGCCACGCTGATGATCGTCGCCGTCGGCGACGAGGACATCGTTGTCGGCGACCAGCGGGGTCGTGAAATCTTCGCTGAGGCCACGGCGATCCCCCCGTCGCGCAAGCGATTCATCCTCTTCCGATCCGACCGGCACGGCTTTCCGCCGCTGGTCGCCGATCACATGGCACCGACCGGGACCGACCCGAAACTCGACAACGGCGAGGGCGTCCTCCGCGGACTCCAGTTGAGCATGGGCGAGGTCAACGCCATGGACCACGCCGGCTTCTGGCGGATCACCGACCTGACCCTCCACGCCGCGTTCGAGGGCCGGACCCTCGACGACGTGGCTCGCGACCCGGAGCAGCTCCGCCACCTCGGCTACTGGAGCGACGGCCGCCGCGTCACTCCGCCGATCGTTGACACCAACCTCGACGCAGTCCCTCGCGTCGTGCCGGGCAACGGCCTGAAAATCTTCCCCTGGTCGAACCTGCGTAGGGTCGCCCTCGGCGCCGGAACCCCTCGCTAACCTCCTCCGATGCCCGGGCGCCCATGCCAGCGCCCTTGATCCGCTCCACGCACAGTGCGGCCCGTTTGTGAGGCCCCCTGTGGAAGTGGGTCTTGATTCCGAAAACTATCGTATATAATCTCTGATAAGAGATCGTGCAAATCAGTCCGCCCGGAGTCTTCGGGCGCAGGAAACTCGATCAATTGTTCGGCACGGAGTCGGTGCGCCCTGATGACTCCCCTACCGCCGATCCCTAGAGGACGGCCCAGGTGGACGACTGCCGATGAACTACTACCTGATCAGCGCGGGTGGAGAGCCGGTGGCTCTTGTGGCCGATCTTGAGATGGCGAGGGCGATCACCCGATGCCAGCCCTGGGGTGATTACCTGGTGGAATCGCTCGAAGTGGGCGAGCCGATCGCAGCCCGGCGGCCGGGATCTCAACGATCGGTGCTGTTGTCCCGCTCAGGCAAGACGCTGCCGAGTTGGAAGCGAGGCGCCCGCGATTCGGACACCCCGGACCGCCGCCCCAGACGGCCAGCTCGCTGAGGTTTCTGCCCCATCAGCGCTTTGAGATCATCCTCGTCTTACGACGGCGGCGGTCCCGGGTCGGCTGTGCCGGATCGCCGTCCGGCCTCGGCTCGTAACAGGGCCAGACCAGGTGGGCGACAGCGTCGGCCGGTACGTTGGCGATTCGACATTCCAGTTGTCGAAGGTAATCGGCGAAGACAACCGTTTCCTCACCCGGGCGGAGCCATCCCATCGGTTCGATCTCCAGCGCGAACCGGCCGTGCGGCGCGTGAGTGCAAAACACGAGAAAGACCGGTGCGCGGGTGAGCACGGCAAGCTCGGTCCAGATGGCGAGCATCCGGTGCGAACGGCCCAGTAGCCGCCCCGGACAGGTGTTCGGGCCCGACCAGGGAATGTCGCCGTTCATGTAGATCGCCATCCCGTCCCGGAGCGCTGACCGGGCCCGGAGCAATCGCTCGATGGCCATCGACGGCGAGAGGTCGCGGCGGAGAAAAAACTCCGACTGCGGGTGCGGGCCCGGCTCGTCAAATCGGCGGTTCAGCTCGCCCGAGACGTGCCGGGGACGCTGAACCAGCAGCCGGATCGGCACTCCACGCCTGTAGAACCAGTGGACCCCCGCGATGTGAGCCCCCAGGTGGCTTCCGACCAGAATCGCACCCCGACCGCCCTCCATCGCAGCGCGGAGCCGCTCGTAACCCCGAACGTCGAACCGCGCGAGGACCTCCTCGTCGTCGAGCCGGTCCAGCGGGTAGTCACGCGCCAGAAACCGCGCTGTGTTCGCCGCCATCGCCGGCCAGACCTCGCGGATCGACCAGTCGGCATCGATCGCCTCGGCCGCCCGCCGTAACGCCGACCTCAATCGCGCCCGACGTCCTGGCTGCACGGCCATCGCCGCGCGTCCCAGCCAGCCGAGAATCTGGTCGCCCCGCGCCGGGCCCAGAGCGCGCAGCATCGGCAGTAGCATCTCGTAGAAGACGAACTTCCAGCTCCACACCTGCCGAAGTCGTCGCCTCACGAGTGCGTTCCTCCACCCGCAGACATCGCGGAAAGGCTCTGGTAGTCCACCTTGTCGGTCGACGTCGCCGGCAAGGCGTCGATGAAGGTGATCGTGTCGGGAATCATGTAGTTGGGCAGATAGGTCGAGCAGTGCCGCTTCATCGCGATGATCGACTTCTTTCGACCGGGCTTGAGCGCCACGAACGCCTCGATTGCGGCACCCTCCTCACCGTGGCGCGCCACCACACCGACGCGATCGACGCCCTCGTGGCGATACAGGGTGGCCTCAATTTCGCCGAGCTCGATCCGGTAGCCCCTGCGCTTGATCATCCGGTCCCGCCGGCCGTGGAAGACAAAACATCCGGTGCCGTCATCGCGGACCAGATCGCCCGTCCGATACCATCGCGAGCCGTCGGGACCATCGACGAAGACCGCCTCTGTCAGGTCGGGTCGGCCGAAGTAACCGCGCATCACTCCGGGCCCGGAGATCAGCAATTCTCCGACCGTCCCCGGCGTCGCGTCGCGACCGTCGTGGTCGACAATCCTCGCCCGCAACGGAGGGCAAACCCGGCCGATCGGAAACGGCGACTCGCGATCGTCAGGGATCACCGAGGGGATCGGCTCGGCCGTGCAGACGTTCGTCTCGGTCGGGCCGTACAGGTTCCACATCCGAGCCAGGGGCCAGGCGGCGCGCAGTCGTCGGAGCGGCTCAATCGGGAAAACCTCGCCAGCGAACAGCACCAGCCGGGGCGCAGCGAAGCCCGGCCGCTCGATCCCTCCCCGCTCCACCAGCATCGCCAGTATCGAGGGCGCCGAGTACCAGACATCAATCGACCGATCGGCCAGAATCGCCCCCAGCCGGGCCGGGTCCTTCCCCGTCGATTCGCCGATCACCACGACCGTCGCCGCCTCTGCGCACGAGGCAAACAGGTCGAATATCGAAAGGTCGAAGTGAAAGGGAGCGTGCGAGGCGAACCGATCTCCGTCCCTCCAGGGCCCGAGCGCCGATCGGCACCAGTCGAGGAACGTCAGCGCATTGGCATGCGAAAGCATCACACCCTTGGGCTGACCCGTCGAGCCGGAAGTGAAGAGGATATACGCAAGGTCGTCCTCTTCACGCGGCGGCGGGAGCGGACTCGGCGCGTTATCGGCAACGACCTCGTCCCACCGCGCATCGACCGGAGCGATCGGCCCGCGCGACTCGCCCGATGCGTCCGTTCTGTCGTCCACCACGATCAATCGGGGCATCGGTCCACCGACCGGCCACCCGTCGCGAAGCACCGCGGCCACCGAGGCCGAAACCACGGCCGCCTTGACCCCCGCGGTCCCAAGAATGGCCGCGGCCCGGACCGTCGGACCGGTCGGGTCGACCGGGACATAAGCGGCGCCCGAGCGAAGCACACCGTGGATCGCCGCAACCGAAGGAATCCCCTTCGGTAGCCAGATCCCAACCCGATCACCCCGGCCGACACCCCACCGCGCCAGCCGGGTCGCGACCCGATCGGCCGTCCTCAACAGGTTCGCATAAGACAGTTGCCCGCCGCGCTCGTCCTCCACCGCCGGATGGTCCGGCCGACGGGCGGCGGCCTCCTCCAGCATCCGGCTCAGGTGCCGTCTTTCCATGGCCGTTGTCCTCACTCCTTCCAATCCCGCCGGCGCCCGGGAGAATCCCGGCGGCGATCGACCCTGCTCCCAGGGACTCCTCACCGACTATCTCTTCCAGGACAGAGTGTTCCGTATTGCACATTTAAGAAGAAACATTCTTATGAAACAAGTTTTCGTTTTCTTCAGGGAAGTTCACGGAATTCCGATTTAGGCTGAGTAGGATGGGTTGAACTCCGTCCATGTGGGCGGTCCCCGTCGTTCGGAAGCGTGCTGCAAGGGACCAGTCTCGAAAGCCTCGGATCGGCGGCGATGGCCTGTATCAACGCCTCGAAGAGTCGTTCGTGGCCGATGGCGTTGGGGTGGTCGTCGCCATCGGCGACGGCCAGCGCGGCCGGATCGTCGCGGTCAAACGTTCCCGAGAGGTTGAGCGCTGGTATCGCGTGGTGTGCCGCCATCGCCGAGAGCCGCGCGACGGGCTCGGCCCGGGCGGATGGGGCGTCTTCGGGGCCGACCCTCGGGATGATGATCATCGCGAGCGGGACGCCCGCCGACCGGCACTCGGCCGCGATCGCGCCCAGGGTCTGGTCGTAGAGCCACCAGTACGACGGGCGGAGCTTCTGCTTGAGCGTCGGCTTGTTGACCAGCATCCCCTGGTCGTCGAGGCGGCCATCGTCGTCGGTCAGGCGGCAGCGTGCCACGGCTTCTCGAACGAAGTCGTATTTCAGGTCCACCCGCTGACGGATCAGGTCGCAGAGATGAATCTCCATCAGTCGAATGTCGAGCGTGGTCGCCGAGTAGATGACCAGGTCGGGCTCGAACATCATCACCTTTCGACGGAGGGCCTCCAGCCGCTGGAGCGGGCTGTAGGCCGCGACGGCGAAGTTGAGGACTTCATACCGCCGCGGTCGGCCGGGCTTTCCGGCGTCGACGGCGTTGAGCCGTTCCTCGAGCCGGTGGATGTAGGTCTCCTCGGAGCGAACTCCCCATCCCATATCCATGGAGGCCCCGAGCACGGCGATCCGGAAGGTTCCCTCGGATTTCTCGGGGACGACCGGATAGTCGTGCATCCCGTAGGCATTGGTGACGAACGGTCGGCCGAAGAGAGTCCGATGGGCCTCGGGCTTCAGCTCGAAGAGCAGGAAGTCGTTGTCGAGGTACTGGATGACCTCCGCCTCGTGGAATCCGACCGTCCGATCGGTCCGGCCGTGATGCGAGGACCGACGGCCGTGTCCCTCAACCAGCTCCACGTAATAGCCCGCGGATCGACCTTCGGCGTCCTTTTCGGTCGATGACGTCGCGGGCGAGCGGAGCCGGTCCATCACCGCGCGTGCGGTCGCCCATTCCTGGGGCCAGGGGATCAGCACCGCCGCGACGAGCAGCAGCGGGTGCAGAATCGCCAGCCGGGGCGTCGTGGTGGTTTGGGGGCGCGGGATCATCGGCGCGGGGCTCCTGGCTGACCCGGGGCTCGCGGGCCGGGAACATCGGGTGGCCAGAGCCAACTCAG
>DAIDJI010000294.1 GCA_027451455.1 Planctomycetales bacterium
ACGGGGAACGGGTATTCCATGTGTCGGGCGGTGGCACGGGCGGTCGCCTCGCCGTGATGCCGGGCCACGACCCGCAGGGCCAGGTCGATCCCCGCCGAGATGCCCGCCGACGTGATCACCTCGCCCTCCTCGACGACATGCAGGTCGTCCACGACCGAGACGGCGGGGAACAGTTCCCGCATCAGCCCCAGCGACCTCCAGTGGGTCGTCGCCCGCCTGCCGTCCAGGAGCCCAGCCCGGCCCAGCAACAGCGACCCGGTACAGACGGACGCCAGGGTCGCAACCTGTCTCCCCCGATCGGCGATCCAGGCGATGAGCCGATCATTGGACATCTCCCGGCGGGTTCCCCAGCCGCCGGGGACGACCAGGACGTCGAGCGGCGGGCAATCGTCCAGGGAGTGATCGGCCACGACCTTCAGGCCGCCCGTGGCAACGACCACGCCGCGCTCCTCGGCCACCAGCAGGACCTCGTACGGCGAGGGGTCTTCTCGCCTGCGATCCTCGTCCAGGCGGGTGGTGGAGAAGACCTCGAACGGCCCGCAGAAGTCGAGGACCTCGACCTCGGGGAAGACCAGGATGCCGACAAGGCGGCGGCCGATGGGCATGCGACCCTCCTTCACTATTGCTCGGCTCTCAGCAATTTCCTCCGAAGCTCGGAAGCCCGACCCGCTCTGGACAGGCCGAGGTCCGTTGCTTCATGATTCTACCAGCCTCGGGCGGGCGGGGACCGCACCTGGATCGACCGAGGTTTCCAGTGATCGGGACAGAAGGGACGACATGCCGATGACGCCATCGGATGCGATCGAGATCAGGCGGGTTCGAGGCAAGGGCCGGGGAGTCTTCGCCCGACGCCCCATCGAGGAGGGCGAGGTCATCGAGACCTGCCCGGTCCTGGTCCTGCCGGCAAGCTCGGTCGAGGACTTCTCGGAGGGCCTCGGCGCCTACGTGTTCGAATGGGGCCGGGGCAGCCTGGCGCTGGCCCTCGGCTACGGGTCGCTCTACAACCACTCGTACCGGCCCAATGCCCGTTACGCGGACCTGGCCGATCGGACCAAGCTGTTCACGGCGATCCGGGACATCGCAGCCGGCGAGGAGATCACCGTCAACTACAACGGCGAGCCCGGGGACCGGACGCCCGTGGGTTTCGTGGTCGTCGAAGGCCCGGACGTTACGAGGAGGAGAAGGTCGGTCCATGCGACTGGGTGAGTGATCATAACCCAGTCTTCCGAAACCAGAGACCTGCGTTGGGCCTACCGAGGCAGGTACAGCCGGCGGATTTCCGACGGTGACATGGATCGGGTCATCCAGGTCTCCGGGCCGTTCGATCACCGGGCTCCTCTCCGGGCGTGATCATGTCGAAGGTCGCATCGAAGGCAGCCCGACCAGATCGCCGAGCGCCATGGCCAGGGCTCTCCGTCCCGACGGGCAGTTCAGCCGGTGATCGATCCCGGTGATCACGAGGCGAAGTCCGGGGCACCGACGGCATAGCTCCCGGCTGTGACCCAGGGGGATGATACGGTCCCGAGGGCTGTGAATGACGATGCCCTCGACATCGGGACGGGGCCGTACGCCGAAGTACCGCCAGGCGGGTGCCAGAAGGATCAGGGGACGATCATCCGGGATGGCCAGGGCAATCGCCCCGCCTCGGGACATCCCGATGATCACGTCGGATCCGAACCGATCATGGGCGTCCTGGGCCTGACGAATCGCCGCCTTGAGCCTCCAGGAGGGTAGGCTCGGGCATTCGACCTCCAACCCCAGGCCACGGACAAATGCCGCCTTGCTACTGGTCCTGGTCATCCAGCCGGAGAGGACGAGCGCC
Organism: Planctomycetales bacterium; assembly: GCA_027451455.1. GTDB lineage: Bacteria > Planctomycetota > Planctomycetia > Isosphaerales > Isosphaeraceae > JAKAUH01. The sequence continues at coordinate 1,823 of DAIDJI010000294.1, forward strand.
TTCGGGCGGCGACAGGTCGGCGTTTCTTCGGGGAGCGGCGCGATCACGAAAGGTCGCTCCATCTCCCCAGCATCGTCGTTGACCTCCCCACCGGGATCGTCTCCGTGCTTCGTGCCTATCGTCATTCTCAGGAATCTTTGAGCGGTCGCAGGCCGATGCCATCATCGAGGTTGAACTCGACATGCCGACCGCCCATTATCGCATACAGGACCCCGGACAGGTCGAGGGTTGCCGGCACTCGATCTTCTCTTTTCAGAACGCGGTAGGTCGTGCTGGGCACGTCGAGGAGAATGGCGGTCAAGGATGGGCCTCCGTCCTGGGCTCGTTGATCTCGCTGCACACCGGAGCGAGCCACGAGTCATGGCCCGGCCGTCCCCACACCCTGACCAGAATCCTCGCAAAGCGACCAGGACAGACCAGCCTGGCATCTGGACGTGCTCCGCAACCGACGGCACCCTGAACTGCCGGTGAACAATACGGGGCCATCTTCGGAGTCGTACAACATGTGCATTATGAGACGGGCATGGAAAATCCTCCGGGGGTTCGTGCTGACCTGGGCGGCATCCACCCCCGGACTTTGCCCCGCCGACGAGCCCAACCGGATCGACGCGACGACCCTCCACCGCAAGGTCCTCTGCGGCTATCAGGGCTGGTTCCGCTGCCCGGGAGACCCGGCCGAGAGGGGCTGGTGGCACTGGAGCCGCAACGCCCGGAAGATGGCCCCCGAGACCCTCACCTTCGAGATGTGGCCCGACCTTTCTGAATTCACCGAGGACGAGAAGTACCCGGCTCCCGGCTTCACCATCCTGGACGGCCGCCAGGCCCACCTCTTCAGTTCCGCCCATCCCCGGACCGTGGACCGTCACTTCGATTGGATGCGGACCTACGGCATCGACGGCGTGTTCGTCCAGCGCTTCCTTTCCGAACTCCGCCGTCCCTCGACCGACCTGGTGCTCGGCCATGTCCGGGCCTCGGCCTCAAAGACCGGGCGGGTCTACGCGGTCTGCTACGACCTCTCCGGCACGCCCGAGCCCCAAATCTTCGACCGGCTGACCAGCGACTGGAAGCGGTTGGTGGACGAAAGGAAGGTGACGAGGGACGATCGCTACCTGCACCACCAGCAGAGGCCGGTCGTCTTCGTCTGGGGCCTCTACCCCGACCGCTTCGCCGCGGCACTGGCCCACCGCATCATCGACTTCTTCGAGAAAGAGCATCCCTATCGGGCCACGCTCGTGGGCGGCGTTCCCTGGTCCTGGAGGCGTGAGAAGGACCCGGAGTGGTCCCGGGCCTTCCGCCGACTCGACGTGATCAGCCCGTGGAACGTCGGCCATTCCATGAAGGCCGGCGAGCAACGGCACGCTTCCACCATCACCTGGAAGGACGACCTGGCCGAGTCGAAACGGTCGGGGATGGCCTATCTACCGGTGATCTATCCAGGCTTCGGCTGGACGAATCTCAAGGGGAAGCAAGCCGCCGGCCAGACACTCCCCCGCCTCGGCGGCGAGTTCTTCTGGCAGCAGTTCGTGACCGCGAGCGACCTGAAGATCGAGATGGCCTATGTCGCGATGTTCGATGAAGTGGACGAGGGGACGGCCATCTTCAAGGTGAGCAACTCGCCGCCCACTCAGGCCCGGTTCCAGACGTACGAGGGCCGGCCGTCGGACTGGTATCTCCGACTGACCGGCGAGGGGTCGAGGCTCATCCGGGGCGAGACCAAAAATCAGAAGGAAATCCCGATCCGTCCCTGAGCCAGGATGACACTGCGGTTTCAGCCGCTAACGATCGCCTCGAAGTGCGGGTCGAGCCGGTCGCTCTCGACGGCATCCCATCCGGCCCTCGTCTTCGCCTCAACGCCCGACGAGCCGGGCGACGTCCCAGAGCATGATCGTCCCGTCGTAACTCGCCGTGGCGAGCATCCGCCCGTCGGGAGAGAACGCGAGGTCGCTGACGGCTCCCCAATGCCTGTTCAACCGCGCCAGCAGGCGGCCTGAGCCCACGTCCCAGATCCGGACGTCGCCGGCCCGGTTGACCGGCCATGGGTGGGCGGTATATCCGCCCGCTGTCGCCAGGATCTTGCCGTCGGGTGCGAAGGCCCAGCCGTTGAGCTGGTCGGGATGGCCATCCAGCCTGGCGAGTCGGCGCCCGGTGCTCGCATCAAGGATCGTCAGCCTCTTGGCCTCGTATCGCCTCTCCGGCTCGACCCGGAACCGCCCGTCCGCACTGACGAGCCGATCCCGGTTCGCCCAGGCCGGCTGCTCCGATCTCGGCAGGATCGCCGTCGGCCGGCCGCTGGAGACATCCCAGAGCCGGACGACCCCATCAGCGCCGTAGGAGGCGAGGGTCCGACCGTCCGGCGCGAAGGCGACGGTGTAGATCGGACCGCCATGTCCCCGAAAGATCGCCAGCGGGCCGCCCAGGGCATACCACCCGTAGATCAGGGCGGCAAGCAGCATCAAGGCGGCCAGGACAGCCCCAGGGCGCCCGATGATCCGATACCGGGAGGCGATCGTCTGAACCATTTTCGATTCCTGTCGGCCCATCCCCGCCTGGCCGGCGAGTTCTCATCGGTCTGAGGACATTTTAGATTAGGAATTCCGGGGTCGAATTGAGGTCCGGACGGATCGCAGGAGGTGAAGTTGGCGGTGGTAGGGACCCAGGACGAACGGATCGAGACCCTCCGGTCGTTGGTCGAGCGGCTTGGGAGCCCGGAGCTGACCCTGACCGAGGCGAAGAGCCTGCGCGGTCAACTACTCGACCTGCTGGGGTCGGGCGACGGGCGTCTCGGCCAGGATCGGTCCGACTCCGCGACGGACCGCCCCACCTGCCACGGCGCCGGCGATGGATCGCGACGAGGCGCATGCTAGCCCGATCTCCTGATCGGTTGGCCAGTGGATCCCGCCAGACCCCTCCGCCATGCCCGGAATGTCGCCGGTGCGGCTTCGTCTCCGACTCTTTATCGGCCGATAGGATGATCCAACGCCTCGATCGGGGGCCCCGTCTTTCCAGGACTGGGCAGGAGACACTTCCCATGGCCCAGAACTTCCACATCGCCCGCCGCCAGGTCGGGGTCAGCCACGTCCTGGGGCTACATCTGAGGGTCGCCGATCAGTTTGTGAGATCGGCGAAGGCGTTCCAATCCGAGGTCCGGGTCCACTTCAAGGGGGCCATGGCCGACGGCAAGAGCATCCTCGGCCTGATGGGCCTCGGGGCCGAGTGCGGGGCGATGCTCGCCGTCGAGGCCGAGGGTTGCGACGCAGAAGACGCCGTGGATGCCCTGGCCCGGGTGATCTCGTCCCCGTCGCCCCAGGGCGAGGATCACGGCCAACTCGCGGACCACCATGAGGGCGCCGGGACGCACCTGTCCGAGGCATCGGCCTGGGGCGATGGAACATCGGGAACGGAATGCCCCTAGCCCTTGAGCAGCAGGAGCAGCATGACGGTCGGGGCCTCGGCCAGGACGGAGTGTCGGAGTCCGACCGGCATGTGAACGAAGGTGCCGGGCCGGGCTTCGATCGTCTCGTCACCCAGGCTCATGCGTGCCTCGCCCTTGAGGAACTGGACGATGGCGGGCATCGAGGCGGTGTGCTCGGAGAGTTCCTGCCCGGCCCCGAAGCCGAAAAGCAGCGCCTTGACCCGATCGTCGTTGTGGATCGTCCGGCTGAGGATGGCGTCCTCCGGCGGTTCGATCTGGGCGGCCAGATCGCTGATGTGCAGGTAGCTGGGGGTCATCCGGATTCCTCCGTTTCGTCTCGATTGGGACAGGAGAGGACAACTCGCGAATCGAAGACCATGATCGCTCTGCTCCCCGGTCGCGAATCGGCGGGCGGATCAGCCCTCCGGATTCACCAGCCGCCCCAGGAAAAGGATGCTGCCCGTCCGGTTGTCCCGGATCAGGAAGACGAACGGATGATCGGCCCGGAACACCGGCGGTTCCTCGGGCGGCGCCGCGGACTTGACGCCGATCCCCGTGGCGGCGGCCGCCTCTGTTCCCTCTTCGTTGACATCGACGAACGCCTTGTGGATCACCGCCGAGACGAACAACTCTTCCTGGCGGCTCATTCCCGACAGGTCGGCCTCGCCGAGCGTGAAGGCCCGGGTCATTCCCATCGCCCTGAGCACATCCGCAAGCTGGAACTCCGAGGTCAGCGTGAACCGAGGCAGGGAGACGCGAACCTCCCGACTCTGCACGCTTGACAGCCATTGGGACAGGTTCTCGTCGGTCAGCCGCTCCTCAAGGGCCGAGAGCCCCTCCACGCCATCGGGCAGCAGAACGAGCATCGACAGGTCGCCCTTGCCGTAGGGCAATCCGAGCACCTTCAGGCCGTCGCCGGCCCAGAACGGGTAGTCATCCGTCCGGAACATCAGGGGGACGTCGGTCTTCCGGTCGGCGGAAATATGGAAGGGAGCCACCTGGGTCGACTCCTTCCGGAACGGCTCGGTCCAGATGCCCTTGAAGTAGACGGCGTCCGTCAGGACCAGCCGGGTTTTCGCGTCGAGGGCACCCGTGGGGACGAGGTCGCGAATCTTCCCCTGCGTCTGATCCTCGACCCAGGCGTTGATCCGACGGCGGGCGTCCTCGACCTGACCCTGGAAATCGACCTGCGCCAGTTCGGCGCCATATTGTTCGCGGGTGACGGCCAGGAAGCCGGGCAGGAAGTGGAAGCCGGCCTGGCCCCAGAGTCGGTCGGCCACGCTCAGACGATAGCCCCGTCCGCTGCTGCCGACGTTCCAGGATCGTCGCAGGTCGCCGAAGACCGGATGGAGTCGCTCCGCGGGTAGGCGGAAGTGGAGCACCTTCGCCATCTGCTCGGCCGTTTGACCCTCGGCCCCGGCGTAGACCATCGCCAGCGCGGTCGAGACGCTCGACGGCGAGAAGAACAGGTTGCCACCCGGCCCGGTCCGAAGCTGGCCGTAAAGGTCCAGGGCGAAGCGGTTGGTGTCCTCGGCGAGGGCCTTCATGTCCGGTGTCACAGCGATGGGCCTCGTCTCGGCCGGTGCCGACCTCTCCGACCACCGGGCGCAGGAAAGTCCGGCGACCAGCACCAGGGCCAGTAGTGGGAGCCCGAGCCGGAAAAAG
>DAIDJI010000295.1 GCA_027451455.1 Planctomycetales bacterium
AAGGATCCGCTCGCGCTGCAGCGTCTGAAGGATGCCGCCGAGCGTGCCAAGATCGAGCTGTCCAGCGCGCATCAGACCGACGTCAACCTGCCCTACGTCACCGCCGACGCTTCGGGCCCGAAGCATCTCAACATCAAGCTGACCCGGGCCAAGCTCGAGGCGCTGGTCGAGGACCTGGTCAAGCGCACCATCGATCCGTGCCGCACCGCGCTCAACGATGCCGGCCTCAAGATCGGCGATATCGGCGAGGTGATCCTGGTCGGCGGCATGACCCGCATGCCCAAGGTGCAGGATGCCGATCTCGACGACAGCGCCATGGTCATGCTAGCGCTGAATCGGTCGCCGATGGCGGCCGACCCGGCGGTCGAGGCCGCCACCCGCCGCGGTATCGACTGGCTCCTGGCGATGCAGAACCGCGACGGAGGCTGGGCCGCCTACGATGTCGACATTGACAACCAGGTGCTGACCAAGCTTCCTTTTGCCGATCACAACGCGATGCTCGACCCGAGCTGTGCCGACATCACCGCGAGGGTCATCGAGCTAATGGGAACGCTCGGCTATTCGCTCGATCATCCCTCGGTGTGCAGAGCCCTCGACTACATCTGGCGGAACCAGGAGCCCGAAGGTTGCTGGTACGGTCGATGGGGAGTGAACTACATCTACGGGACCTGGCAGGTTCTTCAGGGCCTGGCGACCATTGATTATCCCATGGATCGCCACGAGATCCAGCGGGCCGTTGCCTGGCTGGAAGCGACGCAGCAGCCGGACGGCGGCTGGGGCGAGACCTGCCGGACCTACGACGATCCCTCGCTCAAGGGGACCGGCGATCCCACCCCCTCGCAGACGGCCTGGGCGGTACTCGGGCTGATCGCGGCTGGCCGGGCCGAAACGCCGGCCGTCCGCCGCGGGATCGAGTACCTGCTCGCCCAGCAAAATACGGATGGCTCGTGGGACGAGACGTCTTACACAGGGACAGGATTCCCCCGGGTCTTCTACCTGGCGTACCACTACTATCGAATCTACTTCCCGCTCATGGCGATCTCCCGGTATCGGGCTGCCCTGGAACGCGGGGCTGAGTCCAGCACCCCCGCACTGGCGAGCCGGGTGCCAGCCCAGCCTCTTTCGCCGGACGCCTGACCCGACCATCCCCACGAATGGACAACCGCGTGCGACGGCTCGATCGATCAGGGACGATCGCCGCCGAACAACTTCGACCCCACGTGCCAAGGAGGCCGCCTCGATGCGATTCCCTCTGCCGATGACCACGCGGATCGCCAAGCATGTCGTGCGCAAGCGGTTCGTTGAACGGGCCGGCAAGTTCCCGATGGTTCTGATGCTCGAGCCGCTCCACGCCTGCAACTTGACCTGCACAGGCTGCGGCCGAATCCGCGAGTATGAGACAACAATCAAGCAGCGGCTCAGCCTCGAGGAATGCCTCGCGGCCGTCGACGAGGCCGATGCCCCGGTCGTCTCGATCTGCGGCGGAGAGCCGATGATCTACCCGGCCATCGGCGAGCTGGTCGCGAAGATCCAGGAGCGCAAGAAGGTCGTCATCCTCTGCACCAATGGAATGTTCACCCGCAAACGCTTGCATGAATTTACCCCAAGTCCGACGTTCTTCTTCAACGTCCACCTCGACGGGATGCGCGAGAATCACGATATCGCCGTCGAGCGCAAGGGGGTCTTTGACGCGGCGATCGATGGGATCAAGGCGGCGAAGGAGGGCGGGTTCCTCGTCTGCTCGAACACGACGGTCTACCATGAGACCGACATGAACGAACTGGATGAGCTGTTCGCCTACCTGACGCAGCTTGGCGTCGACGGCTTCATCATCTCGCCGGCGTACAGTTACTCAGCCGTCGCCACCAAGGAAATCTTCATGACCCGTGAGGACATCCGGGCGAAGTTCCAGGCGGCCGAGGCCATGTTCCGCAAGTATCGCTTCCACACCTCGCCGCTCTACCAGGAGTTTCTCCAGGGGAAGCGCGAGATGCAATGCACCGCCTGGGCCAGCCCGACGCGGAACATCAAGGGCTGGAAGGGTCCCTGCTACCTGATCACCGACACCCACCACGAGTCGCTTTCCGACCTGATGGAAAAGACCGAGTGGGAAAAGTTCGGCCATGGCAACGACCCGCGATGCCAGGATTGCATGGTCCACGTCGGGTACGAAACCGGGGCTGCGGTCGGGGTCAACAACAGGCTCGGTGATCTCTTCAAGACGATCAAGTGGCAGATGAGCTAACGGAAACGGTGTCACCTCGACGATGAGCCCGGGCGATCGAGCTTCAGGTGCAGGACGGGTCGTGCGCGGCGGGGTCGCGCCCGCACCCGTCCCGGCCGATGTTGGGATTGTCGCGGCGATGTCGATGGAGGTCGGCTACCTGGTCGACCAGCTCCGGAGAGTCCGGAAATATCACGCAGCGTCGATACCGGTGATCGAGGGGGAACTGGGCGGGAAGATCGTCGCGATTGCTCTCGGCGGTATGGGCCGCAAATCGGCCCGGCGTGCCACCTCCATCCTCCTTGATGGTCATCGCCCGAGCTGGGTTGTCTCGGCGGGCTTCGCCGGGGCGCTAAGCCTTTCTCTCAACCGGTATGACGTGATCCTTCCGGCCGAGGTGATCGACCTGGAAGGGCAGCGATTCTCCATCGATCGGCCGAGTTCGATCAGCGGTCTCGGGCCCGAGACCCGGACGCTAGCAACCGTCGACCGGGTGATCCTCGACGCAGCCGAGAAACGCCGGCTGCACGAGGAGACCGGCGCCGACCTGGTCGACATGGAGACCTCGGCGGTGGCCGAGATCTGCGCACAGCGACTCGTCCGGTTCCTTTCGGTCCGGGTCGTCAGCGACGACGCGAGGAGCGACCTGCCGCGCGAGGTCGCCTCCCTGATGTCGAAGACGGGGAGCTACCGGATTGGGGCGGCACTCCGGGCCATCTGGAACCGCCCCTCCAGCGTGAAGGATTTCTGGTCGCTCCAGGAGCAGGCCCTCGAGGCCGCCGACCGACTGGCGACCTTTCTGGTACGCTGCCTGGGCGAACTTCCCACGTAAGAACGAGTGCCAACCAGGACCATCGTTACTCGCGCAACTCGCGATAGGTCCGTTGAAGCTCGATCTGCGATCGCAATTCTTCATCATCGTCGCTGTCGACGGAACCCCAAGCCAGTGGGAAGGAAGGTCTGACGACTGGCATCGCGGTTGGGGTCGGTGATGGCTCCGTCGAATAATCCTGGGAGTGAGGAAGACGGGCGAGGTCCCAGATGCTCGGGAAGCCGTCAGGATCCGTGGTTTCGGCGGCCCGGATGATCATCTTCAGGCTGTCGAACTCGGCCGAATCAGCCGAGATGATCAGCGTGGGGATACCATGATGGTGGACCCGAATCCGCTCGGGAGTCACTCCCGCATGGATCAACCAACGTCGGGCGCGGTCGAGAGTCTCGGAATGTGCGAACGAGTGCGTAAGATAGAGCATTATCTTTCCTCCGAATGACCAGACTTGGGACGGTCGGAGTACGCAAGGGCAATACCTGAGTTCGTCACAGCCCCTACGGGCTGGAAAGGAAGTGGCGATCGCCAACTTCAGGAATCATCCTACCCACGGATACGTCGTAAAGGAATGGAGAGTTCGCGACACGAACAGGTTTTTCGGCGTAGAGCCGCCGAGTGCGCAAGCGTGCAAGAAGGGACATCCGAAAGCTCGGGTTCATTTCGCGGGTGTCGCGGGAGCGACCGGACGCGGGACCGACTGCCGGACCGGCTTGTTCAGGATCAGCGAGCGAGACGACGACTGCATCGTCGGAACCGGTTTCTTGAGCAGGCTCTCGACGCCCATGGTCGCCAGGCCGGTGATCAGGGCCATGGTCGCCAGGCCAAGACCCAGGCCATGCCAGGGGTGGAACTGGAAGATCAGCACGAAGACGCCGAACCAGACGATCCCCTGAAGAATCGTCCATGTAATATTCGATGTGAACATCGTCTCATAGGACGCTGCCAGGCCGCGAGCGCGGAGGATCGTGAGCAAAAGGGCGAGGAGGAGTGAGCCACCGGCGATCTTCAGGCCGGCGTGGGGGGTCACCTCGTCGTAGAGCTGGTCTTGGCCGATCTCGACGACCACGAAGCAGGCGACGAACAGAACGAGCCAGTAGATCAGCAAAGGCAGGATGAACGTCCACATGGCCGGGCGACCCGCATCTTGACGGAAGGTGACCTCTTAGACCGATCGAGCTTTCTCTATCTTACCTGCGACGCCGCCGCGAGGCCACCGGTGCCTGGCGGTTTTCCCCGGTTCTGTTATTATGGCGGACGATACGCGACGGCCATCGCCGTCCGGTTGCGCGGGAGACTTCGATGATCCGCATCAGTGCCTTTGCCGACGAGATTTCGCAGGATCCCCAGGAGCAGGTGGACGTCCTGGACGGGCACGGGATCCGGGCGATCGAGTTCCGGGCAATCCACGGGACCAATGTTCTCGACCTCTCGGAGGCGCAGCACGCCGCCTTCCGCGATCTGCTCGTCTCGCGCGGGTTTGAGCTCAGCGCAATCGGTTCACCGATCGGGAAGATCCGGATTACGGATCCGTTCGGCGAGCACCTCCAGCGATTTGAGCGGGCGATGGAACTGGCCGAGTTCTATGAGGCGCCCCGGATTCGCATCTTTAGCTTCTACATGCCGCCAGGTGACGACCCCGCCTCCCATCGAGACGAGGTACTGGCCCGGATGTCGGAACTGGCCCGACGCGCCACCGATCGGGGAATCACGCTCTTTCTCGAGAATGAGAAGGGGATCTACGGGGACACCGCGGCGCGGGTACTCGATCTCCTCGAATCGGTCGGCTCACCGGCGCTCCGGCACGCGTTCGACCCGGCGAACTACGTCGAGGTCCGCCAGCCGATCGACGACGCCTGGGCGCGACTCCGGCCGTTTGTCACCCACTTCCACGTCAAGGATTACGACGCGAACCTCGAGCGGAACGTCCCCGCTGGCGTCGGCGACGGTCAGATCCCCCGGCTGATCCAGGAGGCGGTCGACTCAGGTTATGAGGGCTTCGTGGTCCTGGAGCCGCACCTGACAATCGCCGGTCTCTCGTCGGGGTTCACCGGGCCGGAGCGATTCGCCGAGGCGGTCGCCGCCCTCAAGGGGATCCTCGACGAGCGCAAGATTGCTTACTCCTGAGACACAAGCCAGTCTCTCAACACGTATCCATCCGGAGTCCACGACCATGAGCGACCAAATGCGGAATCGAAGGGCCTTCCTCAAGTCAACGGCCGCTGGAGCGGCGCTCCTCGGGCTCGGCGCACGCGGGACGTGGGCCGGCGAGCCGACCGGCAACCCCGGAGCCGGCAAGATCGGCGACTTCAAGATCTCGCTGGCCGAGTGGTCCATTCACAAGGCGCTCTTCAACAAGGAGGTCTCGGAGAAGGAGTTCGGCAAGGTCGTCACCAACCTCGACTTCCCCCAGATCGCTCGCGACTTCGGCTGCGAGGGCGTCGAGTTCGTCAACCAGTTCTTCAAGGACCACGCCCACGATTCGGCCTACCTGAAGGACCTGAAAGCGCGTGCCAGTGACGTCGGCGTCACCTGCGTCTTGATCATGATCGACGGCGAGGGCGACCTCAGCGCGAAGGACCAGAGCCATCGCAACAAGGCCGTCGACAACCACAAGAAGTGGGTCGATGCGGCCGCGGCGCTCGGTTGCCACGCGATCCGAGTCAATACTGGGAGCCACTACAGCCCCAGCAACGTCTCCGACGTCGCGGAAGCGTGTGGCCGGCTTACCGAGTACGGCCAGAACCACGGAATCAAAATCATCTGCGAGAACCACGGCGGTCCGTCGAGCAATCCCGACGCGATGCTCGCGTTGATGAAGGCCGTGGATAAGCCGACCTTCGGCACACTCCCCGATTTCGGCAACTTCCCCCGCCAGGGCGGCAAGTACGCGATCGACGTTTACGACGCGATCGCTCGGATGATGTCCTACGCCAAGGGCGTCTCGGCCAAGAGCTACGACTTCGACTCCGAGGGCCGCGAGACCATGCTCGACTACGCCCGCATCCTCAAGATCGTCACCGACGCCGGTTACAACGGCTTTGTCGGCATCGAGTACGAGGGTGGGCGCCTCAGCGAGCCCGAGGGGATCAAGGCGACCAAGAAGCTCCTCGATTCGCTTCGAGGCGCCTCCTACCAGCCCCGGAACGCCTGAGAGGCGATCCCCTTGAGAGCTGGGGCCGCCCGCCGCGGCGGCCCCTCTCTCCACGCTTCACTTGACCTCAATCGGTCCTGCCCGTAAGGTAGGCTCCGATTCGGAACAGGACCGACCGCCTGGAGGGTGCGTCGACTGTCCCGAGCAGGGCCGTCGCAGCCGCGAGGTCCGAGAACTCCGCGACCTTATCGCGAGGGATGGAACCCTTGACGATCGACCGAACACATATCGTCGTCCTCAACTACAACGGCCGGACCTGGCTCGAGCGTTGCCTGCCCTCGATCCGCGAGGCCGCAGCGCGGGCGGCGGTCCCCTGCCCCGTGACGGTTGTGGACAACGGCTCAACGGATGATTCGGTCGAACTGGTCACGCGCCAATGGCCGGATGTCTGGGTCGTCCGCGAGAAGAACTCTGGCCTCGCCTCATTCAACCGGGTCCTGTCTCGGATGAACGAGTCGGTGGTCCTGCTTCTGAATAGCGACATCCAGCTTGCGCCGGACGCGGTCGGCCCGCTGCTGGAGCCGTTCCAACGCCACGACGACGTTCTCTTCACGGCACCGCTCTGCTGGGCCTTCGATGGGCGGACGTACGAGGGAATGCGGACCCGCGTTCGGAGCCGGTTCGGACTGGTCCAGGGAATGTGCCGGGTGCCAGGT
>DAIDJI010000296.1 GCA_027451455.1 Planctomycetales bacterium
GGCACCGATACGCCGAGGCCCGATCGACCCTGCGAGGGGGACTCGCCGCAATCGATGGCCTGCCCGGGCTCGATGGACGCCGACGCGAGCTGACCTGGGCTCTCGACCGGGTCGCGAGGGCCGCGCGAGTGGCCGAACTGCATGAGCTGGCCGAGTCGATCCAGTTTCGATATGGCCTCTCGCCGCCGCCGGCCGACGAGGCGCCCGCGCTGATCCGGCTCGGTCGCGAGGCCTGGGATGCGAGGCGTTCGCTTTTTGAGGGGATCGAGGCGAACGGCGACACCAGGGCTGCACGTCGCCTTCGCAACGACCTCCGCGAGCTTGGCATGCTGCGCGCTGACCTGCTCGTCCGATACGCAGCGCCCGGGGATCGCAATCGGGCCAAGCAGGAGGCCGACGAATTGCTTTCGGAGGTGCAGAGCGAACTTGGCCGGAGCGCGGCCATCGAACACGATCGGCGATCGTATACCGATGGCGGGGCGGGACTTCCCTCGGAATGGGTCGAGCCCCGGACGGCCCGCGATCATCACGACCTCGGTCGATCGTACCTCCGGTCCAGCCGGCCGGACCTCGCCGCGGAGGAGTTTCGCCTTGGCCTGAAGCTCCGCCCGCAGGACTTCTGGCTGAACTTCTACGACGGCCTGTGTGCCTATCGCCTCGGCCAGTTCGACAGGGCCGCGGGCGCCTTCCGGACCTGTGTCGCCCTCGCCCCCGATTCGGCCGAATGCTACTACAACCGCGCCCTGGCCCTTCAGTCGCTCGGACGACTCGACGAGGCGATCGAGGACGACGACGCGGCCCTGAAGCATAACCCTCGGCTGATCGATGCCCTTCTGAACCGGGGCATTCTCCACTTCCGAAAGGGTCGGTACGACGACGCTCTGGTCGACCTGGATCGCGCGATTGGGCTGGCTTCAAGCTCCGGCGTGCGGCGTGTACTGCGTTACAACCGGGCGCTGGTGCATCAGGCCCGCGGCAACCACGACCCCGCGATCGTCGACGCCCGCGCGGCCGTCGAACTCGGCCATACCGAGGCCCGCGACCTGCTCCGGCGGCTGGAGCAACGGCACAGTCCATAGCCGGAGCGGGCACCCTCTCGACCGAGGACAGACCGCCTCCGAATGGGCAGGAGGCGCGCTGGAATGATCAAGTATTGTCAATCGGTTAAAGATGCGATACGCTTTCTCGAAGACGTCGAACGAAGTCTGATGACGATATCGATTCTCTTGTGACGACTTATCTGTTATCCGGATTGAACTTCCCGTTCCAGCCGATCGGGCGACCAGGCGCCCTCGTGGAGTGAGAACAGCGGACGGCTCCGGAACGGTTTTCCTTCGAGCGTCGGGGCCATCCCAGGCCACCGGCCGACGAAACTGCCGGCCGTCGCGCCTTTTCGACCAGCGATCCAGGGTGGAACCGCGCCCTCGGTCGAGAACCAGTCGGCCACGCGATCGACGTCCTGCTGGCTCTCCAACCGGCCGATGAGCTTGGTACTGCAATTGCCGAAGACGTTGTAATCGACCGATCGCGGGCTCTGGGTACAGATCAGCCCCGCTACGCCATACTTCCGGCCCTGCGCGAACAGCCGGATCATCGGCAGCTTGGCCGGCGGCTTCGACGTCCCGGCCGGGATGTAGTCGCGGGCCTCGTCAAGGTAGAAGAGCAGTCGCGGACGCCCAGGCGCCGGGGCACTGGTCGTGACCATCCATCGGTAGACCTCGGCCGCAAGCCCGGCCGCGAAGAAATGTTTTGAGTGGTCGTCCGCGAGCGCGTTCATGTAAACGACATTTAACGGGACCTTCCCCGGCGTCTCGGGTCGGGTCATCGCGTCGAGGTCAAGCCGGGTCCCGCCCGCGAACAGGGCCGACGTCGGCCCGAGCCGCATCGCGTGGAGCTTCCGCGCCATCCGCTCACGCTCGGCCTTTCTGATCAGGCGGTCGGGTTCGTCCAGGCCGATGGATTCCGGCTCACTGAGGACATTCGCAATCCGCTCCAGCGTGACGTCGTGGCCCCGGCCGTCGGTCGTCAGCCGGCGGAAGACTTCCATCAGGAAAGTCTGCTGCGAGTCGGTCTCGCCGCCGAGCCGGGCCAGGCCAACAAGCTGCGAGGCCGCGATGCCGAGCATGCCCTGCCATTCTTCCTCGCGACGGGAGGCGCCGTCGAGGTCGCGCAGGTCGTCGAGGCCCGGGAGGCAGATTGGATCGAGACGGAGTCGACGGCCGTGAGAAGATCCAGGCGTCCAGATCCGGGGCTCAACCTTCGCGAGGAAATCGCGACGGGCCTGACGGTCCGCCTCCGAGATCCCCGACCGCTCGGGAGACGATCGGAGGAACTGGACCAGGTCACCTTGCGGGTCGATCGCCAGAACCGGGACGTCCCGCCGGACGGCTTCCTCGGCGATGACCTTCGCCAGCCAGGTCTTGCCGCTCCCCGCGGCGCCGACGACCGCAAGATGTGTCGGCATCGCCGCGATCCCGAGGAGGACAGGCGTGCCCGATTCCGCCGTCCCGATCCGTAGGCCGTCGGTGTCCGCCGGCTCGTTCCCTGCATCCTCGACCGTCGACTCCACCTCGACGGCCCAGGAGTGCGATGGACCGGCCGCCTGGCGAGTGGCCACGGCGGGCTCGGCCTCGACGGCATCGGTCCAGTGTCGGAGCCTGGTTCCCTCGTGCTTCGGACCAAGTCGCTTCAGGCACACGCCGTTCCGGTCCCACTTGCAATGCAGGCACCACGAGGGCTCGCCCGGCGGCTGGAGGCCCGATCGGCGAGTCTCGTCGTACTCGATCCAGCCGGCCATGGAGGCAAGAAGGTTGAAGAGCCTGTGCCGTCGCCCGTGGACCTCCTCCCACGGCAGTTCGACCATCCGGCGCTCGGGGTGAAGGTAGAGGACTCCGACGTCGGGCGTCGTCCCGTGCTGGACATGGTGCATCAGAGCGTAGAGGGCGACCTGGAAGAGGTCGTTGGAAGGGTCGTCGGCGGGCGTCAGTTTATAGTCGATCACCCGATGATGGGCTGTCCGCCAGTCGTAAAAGACGTAGTCAAGCGTACCCGTGACCCGGACCGCCTCCCCCTTCGGACCCACCTGGAACGTCACGTCCACCCGCCTCCGACGATCGCCGAAGAGATGATCGATCACCTCCTCCGCGGGTTTGCCCCGGGTGCGGGCGTCGGCGACGATCTCCGCCAGTTCACCCATGTAGATGGCGACCGCCCGAATAAACGCCTGCTGCTGTTCGGACGACTTTTGAGCGAGCAGATCCAGATTGACGCATTTCTGGTTCATGTAGGCGCGTAAGGATTGCTCGATGGCACGCGCATGGAATTCGGTCTCGATGGTGGTACGGACCTCGTCGGAATCGAGTGCCTGGCGGTTGAACGACTCGATGGTGTTGTGGAACATCGATCCGCAGGCTGTTCCGGAGTCGCCGGCCTTCCAGAGCCGAGTGACCGCGCGGGGCCTGAGCCGCTTTCGGCGGGTGAGGTCGGCGTCGAAGTAGGTGATCCGCGGGCAGGTGGCGGCCACGCGGACCTCCGTCACGCTGAACCTGGCCGACGGCGTCACGATCACTTCCTCAGCAGAAGGAACAGGTCGGTGTCATGGGGCGTCGCGTGGATTAGCCCTTCGGCATGCATCCGCCCGCCGATTTCCTTGAATGCCTTCCAGACAGACCCGACCTCGGGTTTCGGCTCGGAAGTCGCTTCGGCGAAGCCGCGTGCCAACGCCTCGGCGGTCGATCCCATCCGCCAGGCAAGCTGGGCCATGATGTACTGGCGAACTCGGGTTTCGTCGATCGGGTCGGAAGTCGAGACAACCCTCAAGGGGACCGGTGGCTCCTCGGTCAACAACGGACGGAGCAGGGGATGCTCTCGAAATCGATCGCGGCGGTGATGCGAAGCCACGACTTCGGCCTCGGAAACACTCTGGATCGTCCCCCGGGGTGCCTCGATTTCGAGGTCTCCCGAGCGGGCCATGCCGATCACATTCTGCAAGGCGTCGAGCCGGGCATATTGCTCGAAGTCGAGCCTCAAATGCTCGAACTTCCCGGGCCCGAGTCGTTCCAGCTCGCGATAGAATTCCAAGCCCTGGGCCCCGACCTTCAACGGGCGACGTTCCTCGTCGGTGGCGAGCATCCGGTGGTCGGGATCGGGCTCA
Organism: Planctomycetales bacterium; assembly: GCA_027451455.1. GTDB lineage: Bacteria > Planctomycetota > Planctomycetia > Isosphaerales > Isosphaeraceae > JAKAUH01. The sequence continues at coordinate 4,154 of DAIDJI010000296.1, forward strand.
GCCTCCAGCATCCGCCGCATCGAAGCCGAGGCCGATTTCCCGATGTTCGTTACGAATGTGACCCCCGTCAGGACCTCTCGGCCATCGGAATTCCTACGTTCGCGGACCATCAGGTCAAACGCGGGTAACCGCCCGTTCCTCTTGTTCAGCCGATCGAGGCTACGGAATGTGTAGGGCAGTCCCTCGCCCACGCAACGAGCGAGCAAGGATTCGACCAGCCCTGCGAGGTTTGCCGCGTCCGGCGGCAGGCTCCCCGGTTGAAGCCGGAGCTGCGCGACATGCTCCTCGATTTTCCGATCGATGGCCGCGTCGATCAGGGCGTCGACGTCGGGTGTCGGCTCGACGACATTTAAGTCGCCGGCGCTCTCCGTCCATCGCTCGATCCAGTTCATCCCGCCGACCTCGACCATCGCCCGGCGTCGGTCTTCCCAGGCATCGCGGGCCCAGTTGAGCACCTGTCGAGCCTTGAACTCGATCCCCTGTTCGCACTTCTTCTCCAGCCAGTTACGACCGAGCGGGAACAGGGTATCCGCCTGGATTCGGAGGCGGATCGGATCGACGTCGAGGAATGGGTCGTGGAACCGTTCCAGCCTCGCCTCGAGGATCTGGCGGGCCTCTGACCGCTTCAGTCGATGCAGCTCGACGACTCGATCCGCGATCCGGTCCCAGGCGGCCTCGGGGATGATGAACTCGTCTCGATAGGCGAGAAGGGTCTGTTTCACGCCGCAGGTGATCACGAGCAGGTTGGAGACGCGATCGAGCATCGCGTGGAGGAATCGGCAGAACGGCGTGACTTTCTCAGGATCGAGGTTTTCAAACTGATCGATGCAAAGGACGAGCGGCTGCTGACTGACCCGCGCCAGCTCGGTGAGGGCTCGCAGGACCCCTTGCACCTCCTGGTCGTCGGCGAGCATCACAGGCTGTTGCTCGTCGACAGCGAGTCCGAGCTGGGCCGCGAGACCCGGGTCGACCTCGTCGCCCGAGAGCCACGCCAGCGCCGCCCCTGCGAGGAGCCGGCGCCTGGGATCGTCGGCCCTGTCCGGTCGGGCGAACCGCCAGAACTGAAGGAGGGTGACGTAAGTCGACCGGGCCTCCGCCGATCGGACGAAGTAGGAGAGATAGGCGTCGACAGCGAGTTGAAGCTGGTCCTCGATCCGGTCGACGATGATCCCAGAGGCCCCCAACGCGTGGCGGATGGCGCGATCGAGGAAGCCGAAAAGCGGTGTTCGACACAGAGGCCCCTGACCGCCATTCGATAGTCGGCTCACCACATATTTTAGCAGGTATCGGGGAAGCCGATCGGGATCGGCCAGAATATTGTGCAGATAAACATAGCAGGCTTTGGGGCCGCCGTCTGGACCGGTCTCGGCCGCCCACCGATAGAGTCGCGAGAGCAGGTGGCTCTTTCCAATCCCCGCGCCACCGAGCAGGGCCACGCCGAGTCCGGTCCTCGCCTGCATTGCCTCGGCGGCGAGGGCCACGAGCCGGTCGAAAGCATCCGAGTGGATCGATGCCACGTCGACATCGTACGGAGACGGCTCGGTCACGCGATTGGAGGCAAACGGGTTCTCGTCGCGGACAGCGGCGAAGTAGCGATCGAGTCCGGGCACGCTCGCGGCTACCTTGCGCGTTCGGGATTCGGTCGGCATGGGGGTTACCTCCGCGACGCATAGACCAGCAGCGAGCCGGCCTCACTCACACCCGCCTCGCGTTCTTTTTCGCTCAGCGTTCCGTGCAGCCCCTCGTGGCTATCCAGCGAAAAATCGCCGGCCATCCGGAGTTCTCTCAATCCCGCGTCGAAGTCTTCGCGTCGGAACTCCGAGAGGAGTTGGCGGAGGTCGGCCAGCTTGACAAAGTTGGTCGACCCGTTCCGATGATCAAGGATCTCAAACGCCGCCCGGAACGCACCGGCGAAATCGCCAGGCTTGTATCGTTGGCCCTCTGAAGAGGCAGTCGGTGGCCCGTCCAGGATCCGGATCGACGTCTCACTTTCGTCCAAGGGGAAGGGCGCAGAAGGCGAAGGCCGAAGGGACTCCGAGAGAAACAGCAGCGGCTCTCCGTTGACGATCACCCAGCAAATTCCGGCCGGCAACTTCTCATTTTCCGCGCTGGCGCGTGCAGCCTCTTCCACTGGGACCTGCAAATCGGTGACGAGTCGTCTGGCCAACTCCTTCGGGGTGAAGGCCATCGTCTCGACCGACTTCTTCTTCACGGTCTTCTTCATGGGGGACAGGGCGAATCGAAGGAGAGCGCCGAGGGCCTTCTCTTCCACATCGTCCCGGAGGACGACCAGCGCATCGAGCCCTTTCCTGGTGGCCACGATCGCCCGATCGGCCATCGGCGAGGTCGACGCGGCCTTGCGGAGGAGCTTCTCGGTTCCCTTCTCGTGGCAGAGTCCGGCGAGCTGGCGCAGGCTTGGTGGATACGACGATGTGCCGAGGCGCCGCTGCTGCTCGAGAACGGCGAGCATGCGATGGGAAAGCTCTTCCTCGGGTCTCGGTTCCTCGCCTCTGAAGTAGACTCGTCCGTCGAGGGCCGGCTTGCTGCCCAACTTTCGGACGACAACGGCCCGCTCGGTGAACGTCTTCTTTGTGGCTGCCTTGACGATCAACTCGGGAGAGGCTGCGCCGTCGCTCATCTCGCCGAGTTCCTGCAAGGTCGGATGACCGTCAAAGGTACGCCGCGATTCGAGGACCCGGATCATCTC